>NZ_LR699115.1 GCF_902459475.1 Aquicella lusitana
CTGATGCCGCCTATCCATCCTGATTATGATCCCGGTGATCCTGATGATCATGAATGGGATGGTAGAAGCAGTATTGCTGAAATTTTTTATGGCCAAGGTGTTGTTCCTTACCCAACGTATGTTGAAAAATTAGACATAGCTCCAGGTCATGCTGAAAAATTGCTCGCCGCTGAATCTGTGCGACGTTCCGAAGTGGTGGATAAAGTGCATAAGCAGCTTGCAAGCTTTCTCAATTCGCCGGATGTGCAAGCTGCCTACGATGTTGTAGTTATTGACACTGCGCCTTCCAAAGGGCCGCTCACGATCAGCGTTATCAAAGCAGCTACGCACATCGTTATTCCTTCTGTTATGGAAGAGCAGCCTGTGCAGGGAATTTATGGCATGCTGCAGCTTTGGATGCAGGAATCGCTGACGCGTGAAAAAAGTCGTCCATTACAATTAATCGGGATTTTACCCAACATGTTCAAGCAAACGCGCTTGCATAAGGATATTTTAAAGAGCCTGCAAGACAACCCGGCGATTGGAAAATATGTATTGCCTGTCAAATTTTCCCAGCGCATTGTTTTTGCTGAAGTAGATGCAGCGGATTCTAATCCCCGTTCGATTTTTGATTTTCAAGAGCAGCACGTCGCAAAAGCAGAAGCCATGGAAGTATGTAGTCATATTGCTGAGAGGATATTCGCATGAGCAAAAAAAAACGATTTGGTATTTCAGAAGCACTGACACGGGGTTTGAGCGAAACCATTCACGTTGTAGAAAATAACTCCGGGATTTTCCGTAATGTTGTTTTACCCCTTTCCCGTATTGAGCTCGACCCAGATAACCCCCGCAAGCTTGCCATTGATATATCGGATGTACGGCAAGGAATACGTCCGGACGACCCACTTTATCAGCGCAAGCAGGAAGAATTGGAAAAATTAAAGGAACTTGCTCATACCATTAAAGCAAGCGGTGTTATTAATCCTGTAGTTGTTTACAAGCGAGGTGAATATTATCGCATTGTTGCAGGTGAGCGACGCTGCTTGGCTTCTCTCCTGGCTAGTAAGCAGGAAATTGAAGCCCGCGTTTTTAATGAAAAGCCTCGTGGTTTTGAACTCAAATTACTGCAATGGGTAGAAAACACAGCTCGCGAAGATTTAACACTTGATGAACGTTTGGGGAATGTGAGGGAGATTATTCGAGAGTACCAAAATCAATATGGTCAGACCGAGGTGAATGCAAGTTTATTAAAGAATATCACAGGGCTCTCCCTTTCTCAGACGACTTACTATCTGAGCGCTTTAAATGCTCCCGCCGATGTGCAAGCACATATTCAGAACGGTAATATTCGCAACCTGGATAAAGCGGCGCTCATCGCTAGTGTTGCATCTCCGGATGTGCGTAAGGCTGCTATCGAGGCATGTGTAAATGGTTCAAGTTTGAAAGCGCTTCGTAGTATGATTAACCAGCAAAAAGGGTTTAACAAACATCCTAAAGTTTCTCAGGCATCCAAGCGTGGGCGATCAACCCGTAAAATCAATATGGGTTCGACTTTAAGCACGGATGTGATTAAAACAATTGTGGATAGTGTTATCCATCATAAAAAAATGGATATCTATGCAACACGATTTTCTGAGATTGACTGGATGGATTTACGGCAAGTCACTAAAGCTTTTCGTCAGTTAATTGAAATATTGGAAGTTGAGACGGCGCTATGATAACGCAAAACAAAGTTATGACATCAATCAAATTACAAAAGAACCTTCATCGTCGCTTACAGCAGCGTATTATTGAGGACGGCTATGGGATGCGTGGTAAAAGCAAATGGATTATTGAGTCCATTGAATCACTTTTAACGCTCGCAGATTATCCTACGCTGGTGGATATTGCAGATGACATGGATCAATTAAGTGATATTGTGAGCATACGCATTCCTGATCATCTCATGCGGCGTATTGATCAAGCTGTGATTCGGGTACGCAAACAGTATCCTACTATTGAGGGTGTAAAAAGCAATTTGATCCGGGCCAGCATTATCCAGCGACTGTTGCGGGAATCCACTTCGGTCACCGAAGTTTAACCTATCTTATTGAATAATAGTAATTTAATTTAAAATTAAATCTGCCTTTAAGGGACTCCCACAAGCGTCACACATAGGTGACGCTTGTGGGATAGAATCCCTCTTCTGAATACGTTGCCAAACTGATTAATCAGAAACTGAAGTAAGTCATATCACAAAAACAGGCTTTTTCAAGAAGATCCATATTAATTAATTGATTTGTATAATAAAAAAATGTTCTATGTGAAAGTGCGCCGCAGCTGCATAGGAGTGAATAACTTCGAACTTAAAAGCTGCATTTGAGATGGAGGAAGGCCCTCCGAAGCCGACTTGCAGGAGTAGGCTTTAAACAACCCTAAGCGGCATGGATCAAAAGTCCTTGTCGTGAGCGTTAGGGAAAAGGCTGCATTTAGCAGTCATGTGCGAAACAGCAAGGCGAACGGAAGTGAACCACTGCTGACGTATCGAAATAGAACTCGGATGGCATCAAAACTAAGGTGTTTTCACAACCTTAGGATAAGTTCATCGGAAACCTGTCTACTGGGTGAACGGTGTCCGGTATGGAGGTGGCGCGAGGCTGTTTCAGGCTTAAATGCGGAACTGCGGGAACCTGCGGTTTGATGATAAGGGAGAAGTCCAAGGAATAAAACCCTAGGATGAGAGTACCAATGCAAATCACAGGGGCGGATTAGTCTGTAGTAGTGCAGATACAACTGTAATGGTTGTGGAACGAAGAGACTAAGTTATTCCGCTTTATTGATCAGTCAACCAGAAATGGGAGGAGCTTTTGGATAAAGCAAAATCATTTGATATTCCTAAACAACTTGTTTTTGGTGCCTATCAACAGGTGGCTAAAAATGCTGGGTCAGCTGGGGTAGATGAAATTTCGATCAAAATGTTCCATGAGGAACATAAGCAGCATTTATACAAACTGTGGAATCGGATGTCATCAGGAAGTTACTTTCCACCGCCAGTTAAAACCGTTCTAATTCCTAAGAAATCAGGAGGAGAACGGCCACTTGGTATTCCGACTGTTGCTGACCGTATTGCACAAACTGTGGTAAAAAGAATACTTGAACCCCAGTTAGAACCGCATTTCGATGAAGATTCTTACGGGTACCGTCCCAAGAAATCAGCACTGGATGCGGTTGCTACAGCAAGGCAGCGATGCTGGAAGTATCAGTGGGTCATTGACCTTGATATAAAAGGGTTCTTTGACAGTATTGACCATGGGCTTTTGATGCGCGCCGTTGAGAAACACACGTCGTGCCGATGGGCATTGCTGTACATTAAGCGGTGGCTAACCGCAGATAGTCAGCAGCCAGATGGTACGCGGGTTATGCGAATACAAGGTACGCCTCAAGGGGGAGTAATTAGCCCGTTGCTGGCAAATTTGTTTCTACATTATGCATTCGATAAATGGATGAGAAAAGCTTATCCAAATATATGCTTTGAGCGGTATGCGGATGACATTCTTGTGCATTGCCGAACAAAAGCAGAAGCGGAAACAATACTCAAGGCCATTTCAGAACGATTAGCTGAATGTAAATTATCAACTAATCGTGAGAAAACAAAGATTGTTTACTGTGGCTTGTCAGAGGCTTATGACGATTATCCTCATAGAAAATTTGATTTCTTGGGGTACACCTTTCGACATAGGTTAACACGGTCAAAAATTGGCAAGCAATTTGTAGGCTTTGTTCCAGCAATTAGCAATAGTGCTAAGAAGAGCCTTCGTCAAGTGATAAAACGCTGGCGAATACATCGACGCACCTATGAAACGATAGAGAGTCTTGCAAAATGGATCAATCC
The DNA here is from genome assembly GCF_902459475.1 of Aquicella lusitana. Classification (NCBI taxonomy): domain Bacteria; kingdom Pseudomonadati; phylum Pseudomonadota; class Gammaproteobacteria; order Legionellales; family Coxiellaceae; genus Aquicella; species Aquicella lusitana. Next base: position 3,851 of record NZ_LR699115.1, read on the forward strand.
CTACCTTCGTGGATGGGTCAATTATTATGGAAAATTCTATCGATCAGAGATGCAATCGCCCCTTTTGCAGGTAGAGCACTATTTAAAGCGCTGGTGTAAAAACAAGTTTAGAGGCAAGTGTCACAAAGCCTCAATGGATCAAGCGCTCAAATATCTCGGACAGGTAAGGAAATATAAACCACACTTATTCGAGCATTGGCGCTATGGTTGGGGATCACCTTTGGTTTGAATAACAAGAGCCGTATGAATCGAGAGGTTCACGTACGGTTCTGTGAGGGACTGCGGGTGCAATTCCCGCGGTCTACTCGACCACTCTGGTGATGGTCGCTAAGGCAGGCGATAGAATGAAGGATATAGCGAAGTCGAAAAAATCCCATGCAGCATCGCTTAAAGAAAAGTGATGCTGCATGCCCATACAATTACTTCAATGCCATGGGGCCCCGTGGCGGGCTGATATTGATAAAGGCGCCTTTGCGGCAGAGGAACTGCGCTTCAGTAAATACCACGCCTGATTTAACCGCTGAAATGGTATAAGGTTCATCACGTGGCGGCAGGTTGAAAAAGGCGACACCGCCGTCTTCGGATGTTTCAGTGAGCCCTTTTGTGAACGGATTGGTTTTATCCTTTAATGGACCAGGAACGTTCTTAAAAATATCGAAATAAAATGGCGTTTCATTTACGTAGGGTGTCAGTGTTACTTTTGCGCCCGCTTCGCCCTGCGGAATGTCATCTAAGGTCTTGTGATAGGCAATGATCGTAGAGGTGACATGGCAACTGTTTTCGTCAATTTTAGCACCGACAATGCCAGCGAGAAGATAATAAGTTTCAATGGAGGGTATCTGAAAAGTAATATTATCATAAGGCCCGGTCAGTCCTGCAGGGGGTACAATCACAGTTCCTGATTGTGTGGTTTTATAGCCGAATTTTTCGAAAACAAGCGTAATAGATTTACCTACAGGATATTGGATAGGGCCAAAATGACCCTGTTTGTCGGTTTTAATTTTCTCACCTGTTTCCAGAATGGTGATAGTGGCATCGGAAAGCGGTGTGCCTAATATAAACGACCTTGCAAAGCCCGAAACGGGTGCAGTGCCGTTATTGGCAGCAAACACATCCAAGCTGGAGGATAAACATGCGGCAGCCAGCAGGGCGTTTGGAATGACCTTTTTTGCATTGATGGGCATCTTGAAATTCCTTTTTAAGTTAGAGTGGTAAAACCGCAAAAACTATAACTGATGATAATGAGCGAGAACAATACGAATTTATTTACGAAGGAACCAAAGTAATATCGACAAGAGGATACTTAGGAGGAGGCAGGTGATGATCGGGAAATAAAAGGTCATGTTTTCCCGTTTTATGACGATGTCGCCTGGTAAATGGCCTAAGCCCAGGCGTTGTATCCACGGTAAAAAAATACCGACCAGAATGAAAATAATCCCAATAAGAATAAGTATTTTTTGCATGACAATCCTTGTTGGCCGCACCCGCATGATAGCGGATGCGGCGTGTTTATCCAAACGTTTATCTCATGACCTGGAGCTTGAATAATTCAGATTCCAAATGCTGTTTTTCCCTGACCATGGCGTTGACATGGTCAAGTGCTTGAGCTGCTTCCGGTGATTTATTGCGCCCCAGTTTATAATAGCCCGCGTGCGTGCTTTCCAACGAATAACGAAACACTTTGGAAGAAATACGATCGTTGAGTTCATTGATCCTGCTTTGCACGCTGCCCTGGCGCTGGCCAATGGCTTGTCCACGGTCGTATTCCGATTTAAAAGCGACATAGAGAGCAGGAACACACATTTCGGGATAGGGTTGATTGGATTTACCTAGGGCAAATGCATTTTCAGGTTGATTGCAGAATTGTTCTTTGCCTGTAGACCAGCCCGCATTGAACTTGGCACGCAAGGTTGGCGGGCAAACGTCTGGAAGCATCTTGCCCTGGCGCGCAAAAAGCATGCCGTTTTCATAGGTGCAAAATGATTGCAAGCCTTTTTGCCGGCCTGAATTGTAAGCGCCCAGATTTAACTTTACCCCTGCCTGGGCACAAATAGGCATACGGCTAAAAATATCATTTTCCGGTTTTCCCGCCAAACCATCGGTATAGCCCAAATTGTAATCCGGCGTGCAATATCGTTTTGCGCCTTGACGCCATCCAGTGAGATAACGGTCATTTTTGACCGGAATACCGTATTGTGAGCAGTCTTGTGCTGCTCGGGATAAATCCCGTGGTGGTTTTCCTGCTATACCATCATTAAATCCTTCATTTTGCCAATTGATGGTTAAACACTGTTCTTGCGATAAATGTGTTGCACAGCCTGACAATGCTGCGATAATCGGAATCAAGAGTAGACGTTTCATGATGATTTACCTAAAAATTAAGAAATGCAATTATGACAAAATAAAAATAAAACGCAATGATATTGATCAAATTTTGATCTTTATGGAAAAATCATGCATCAGCGCCCTGTGACACTTATTTTCCCTTTGTTGCTTGTTTTTTATGAGATAGCGACCTATCTCTCGAACGATATGTATTTGCCTGCTTTGCCTGCCATGATGAAGGATTTGGGTTTAACTGCCCAGCATGCCCAATTTACTCTCACTACCTGGTTTATAGGATCAGCAAGTATGCCAATGCTGGTGGGCGCACTGGCTGACCGCTGGGGACGAAAACCGATACTCCTTGCGGGTGGAGTGATTTACATTCTTTCCACGGTCATTTGCGCCATGACAACCAGTGTTTCCGTGTTGCTGTTTGCACGATTCATTCAGGGCGGGATGGTTCCTTTTATGATGGTGCCAGGCTACGCCGTCATTCACGAGTCCTACGAACAAAAGGATGCGGTACGTCTGCTCGCCCTCATGGGCAGTATTTCTGTACTGGCGCCTGCATTAGGACCACTTTTGGGCAGCATTGTCCTTTATTTTCTGAATTGGGAATGGATCTTTTGGCTGATTGCGCTTTGGGCATTAGTAGCTATTTTGCTTCTCAGCAAATGGATGCCTGAAACACTGCCTGCTGAAAAACGTGAACCGATCCATTTGAGTTTGCTGTTTAAGAAATATGGGCAATTATGCACGAATAAACGATTCATGTTGCTGATGTGCGTATTGGGTTTTATATTCGCCGGATTTATTGCCTGGATTACAGCAGGACCCTTGCTGATAATTGACAGTTTTCATTATAGTGCCGTGACATTTGGTCTGATCCAGGCAGGTGTGTTTGCTGTTTACATCTTTGCTAATCGTTGGGTAAAACACTTACTCGAAAAAATAGGTATGGGTTCGCTTATTTTGGCAGGATTGTTTGTTACCCTAAGCGGTGGCGTATTCATGCTTCTGTTCGCGTTGATTTTTCCATTCTCACTATATGCATTTATCATGAGCATGATGATCTATTCATTTGGCTCCGGGCTTTGTTTTGCGCCGCTTAATCGGCTGGTCATCGAAGCAAGCGAGGTGACCATGGGTGTGCGCGTTTCATTTTTTACCGTAATGTTGACGAGTTTCGCAGCTTTGGGCAGTGGCATGGCCAGCCTATTTTTTGACGGTTCGCTTTTATCATTGGCCTTGCTGATTAGTACAGTGATCGTGCTGGCAGGTTTTTTTCGCTGGTTGACGAGAAGCAAAACAGCGATGTCAATGACATAGCGGATAGGTTGTTCCAAGAGGGGTTTCTATTTTAATTTTTTTTCTGCATCGATTTCTTCCTGATGACTTGGCTTCTGATCAGGGCTTTCTTGTGTATTAGAATTTGAAAATAAGGTTGACCCTGATTGAGCCAGCGGTTGCTTGGTTCTTTTCCTGGTTTCAGTTTCTACTTCGCTGTGTGTTTCCTGTGGTGCCATTTTTAGTAATGAATGCTGAATGAGCAGATTTTTTAACTCATCAGGCTTTAGGGGTTTCTCTACAACTGCGTTGGCACCAGGAAAGGGTATGGTGCGACCGGCTTCGTCTTTAAAAGTATCAGACCAGGTAATGATAAAATTTTTATCGTGGATAGCATGTTCCTTTTCGAACTCGCGGATGGATGCGGTTGCTTCTGATCCGCGCCGTTCAGGCATGATGTCATCCATTAAATGCATTAGTTCCGATCTAATCTGACACTTGCTACTTGAAAAAAGTAAGGTTACCCGTTTTGATAGTTATGTCGAGTAAAAATCAAAACATTAAAGAGGTAACCTTATGTACGAGTGTACGCAAAAAATCATTAAAAACAAGGTCGGTCTGTTAAATTTGGCAGAAGAGCTAGGGAATGTATCAAGAGCCTGCAAGGTAATGGGCTTCTCCAGAGATACGTTTTATCGTTATAAATCAGCAGTTGAGCAAGGAGGCATTGAGACCTTGTTCGACAAGAGCAGACGGCAGCCAAACATCAAGAACCGCACCGATGAAGCTACAGAGAATGCTGTATTGGACTATGCCATTGAGTACCCCGCGCATGGTCAATTAAGAGTCAGTAATGAGCTTAGGAAAAGAGGTGTTTTTGTTTCTCCTAGCGGTGTTCGTTGCATCTGGCTAAGGCATGATTTGGCATCATTTAAACAGCGTCTAACCGCACTGGAAAAGAAATCTGCCGAGGAGAACTTAATTCTAACTGAAGCACAACTGGCCGCGCTAGAACGCAAAAAAGACGATGATATGGCCTGCGGTGAAATTGAAACAGCACATCCTGGCTATCTTGGTTCACAAGATACCTTTTATGTTGGCAATCTCAAGGGTGTTGGGCGCATTTATCAGCAAACATTTGTTGATACCTACTCCAAAGTGGCTCATTGCAAGCTATATACCACAAAAACACCGATTACATCTGCTGACCTGTTAAATGATCGTGTGTTGCCATTCTTTGAAGAACAAGGCTTGGGCTTGCTGCGCGTATTAACGGATCGTGGCACTGAGTTTTGCGGCAAGGTAGAGCAACACGATTACGAGTTGTATTTGGCGCTCAATGATATTGAGCACACCAAAACGAAAGCTCAATCACCCCAGACCAATGGCATCTGTGAACGCTTTCATAGGACGATTCTGAATGAGTTTTATCAGGTTGCTTTCCGAAAGAAAGTTTACACAACTATTGACGAGTTGCAAAAAGATCTGGATGATTGGCTCGGTTATTACAACAATGAACGCACACATCAGGGTAAAATGTGTTGTGGCCGAACTCCGATGGCGACATTGATTGATGGTAAAAGAATCTGGAAGGAAAAAGTTGATAATCTCAACTTGAACTGACAGTAAAACCGTAACTGAAAAACGGGTAACTGTCAGATCAAGTCGGAACTTTTACACATTAAAATAAAATGAAATTTTTTATATTTATTACCTTCTTTTCCATCTGGTATGACTTGTTCGAAAGCTTTAAACCCATTATCCACCACAGTGATCTTTGCGCCGGTTCCAGCAAACAGTTTTTCAATCACAGCCCGAGCAAGCTTCTGGTTAATTAAATTATCTTCTGCAATAAGAATTTCTATTTGATCGTCGGGCGCCATTCTTTTCTTTTGCATTTTCCACTCCTCAGGTCTTTATAGCTATTATAGTTTAAATTTCCTCTCCTAAGCACAGAAATTCCCAACGTATTCAAAAATAATGCTAATCTTTACAAAGAGCGATATCTGATTTGTTTTTATACTGCTAAAAGCTATTATTAATATTAAGAGAAGGGATATTATATGGCCCAGGCTGCGTTTAATATTATTCAGATCAGCGACACACACTTATTTGCTGATAGTGAAGGAATACTTCTGGGTGTTAAAACACAAGCCAGCTTTAAAGCAGTCGTGGATCTTGTGCAGCGCGAAGCCGGCAAAATAGATCTGATTCTTCTTTCGGGCGATTTATCGCAGGATGGTTCTAAAGAGGCTTACATTCGTCTGGCGAATTTTCTCAAATCGGTTAATGTACCTATTTATTGCGTACCGGGAAATCATGATAATGTCAAAGTAATGGCCCATGTTTATCCTTATGAGACCATTTCTAACCATCGTCACATCATACTAAAAAACTGGCATATTATTTTACTCAATTCACAAAAGCCCGGTGCCGTGGAAGGTTATCTTGATCCATCGCAATTAAATTACTTACAACATTGCCTGCAAACCTATCCGGAACATCAAGCTCTTATTGTATTTCACCATCAGCCTGTGCCAGTGGGGAGCAGATGGCTGGATAACTTGGGGCTTACAAATGCAGATGCGTTCTGGCGGATTATTTCATCCTATCCCAATGTGAACACCGTGTTTTTTGGCCATGTGCATCAGGAATTTGAACAAGTGGTCAATAAAGTTCATTGCTATGCTGCTCCCTCTACCTGTATTCAATTCAAGCGAAATAAAGATGATTTCGGGCTTGAAAGGTTGCCGCCAGGCTATCGATGGATAAAATTATTTGAGGACGGCCATCTGGAAACAGGCGTGAAACGTACAGCGGAATATGTGGGTGTGTTTGAAGAGCACGCAAAAGGTTATTAGTGCATCATCTCTGCCAAATTTGTTGGTTTCCTGCCTTTTTTAAACAGCATGACCAGTGGAATCATCAATATAAAACACCACATAATGAACGCAAATACATTTACAAACGAAACCATGGCCGCTTGCCGGTATAATTCCTGACTCAACAGAGCGGCACTTTTTGCTTGGGCTGAGGTGAGGTGCAGGGGATTCAGATAACTCTGCAGAGCGGAATTATAGGGATGAAGAGCGCCACCTAATTGGTTCCAAAAAAGCTGGGTACGGCGAGTAAATAGAGTAATGGCGATGGAAATTCCAATCGATCCGCCAATAGTGCGTAATAAATTGTAGAGTCCCGCTGCCTCGGTTCGTAAATGTGGTGAGAGGGTCGAGTAGGCGATAGTTGAAAGGGGCACAAAAACCATCCCTAGTCCAAATCCTTGTAAGAACATGGGCCACATGATCCAGGCGGTATTGATATACAAAGAATAGTGAGTTGATAACCACATGCCAGCAATACTGACCAGAATGCCTGCCGTAATGAGTAAGCGTGAATCGACTTTGGTAATCAGTTTGCCTACTATCATCATGCTAATCATGCCGCTAATACCACGCGGTGCCAACATCAGGCCGGCTGTTAAAGCCGGATAATTGAGTAAGCCTTCCATCATGAGAGGCTGTATCACAATCATACCGTAAAGCCCAAGACTAAAGATGGCTAACAGGATGCTCGACAAGGTAAAGTTTCGGTCTTTAAAAATACGCACGTCAAAAACAGGGGGTTTATCCGATTTTAAGTTATGGAGCAAAAAGCCCAGAAAAGCGGTAATCATAATATAGGTCACCGCACAAATGCTGGTGGATCCAAACCAGTCATCCTGGTTACCACGATCAAGTACATATTGCAGGCCGCCAATGGCAATCGAAATAAGCGCAAGGCCGGTCCAATCCATGCGGCGCTGCTGTTTGGGTGTGTCAGGGAGGACATTGGACAATAGCAGTGTGAAGATACCGACTGGAATATTGACATAGAACGTCCAGCGCCAACTGGAGATATCAATCAGGTAACCGCCCAGCGTAGGTCCTAAAATGGGTCCCACCATGACGCCTATTCCCCAGATAGCCATGGCCTTGCCTCGTTCTTCTGGCGGAAAAATATCTGCGAGAATGGCCTGAGATAAAGGAATCAAGCCTGCGCCAAAGAGACCTTGCAACAAGCGAAAAGTAACAATTTCACTGAGCGTTACGGAGGCGCCGCATAAGGCGGAGGCGATGGTAAAGGCCGCAATGCAGCAGATAAGATATTTTTTTCTTCCCATTCGATCGGACAAATAACCTGTCAGCGGCATGCAAATAGCTGTTGCCACAATGTAACTGGTGAGGGTCCAGGCAATTTCATCCGATGAAGCGCCGAGCGAACCTTGCATGTGCGGCAAGGCCACATTCACAATGGTGCTATCGATCACTTCCATCAGTGTAGCCATCATAACTACGATTGTGATGAGCCAGCGATCAAGCGCGGTAATAGATTTATACAGGGGCAGTGTCATGTGGATTTTGTTTTATCCTGCCAGTAGCGCTGTAAATTAATTGTCACGGTAGAAGAAGCGCCGATGCGCAGCGGAAAGTGAGCATCAGGATTTAATACGCGCACACGCACAGGAATGCGTTGCGTCACTTTCACCCAGTTACCCGTCGCATTTTGCGGCGGTAATAAAGAAAAAGCAGAGCCTGCGCCATTGCTTATGCTTTCAACGACACCTTCAAAACGATGATGAGGGTACATGTCGGTGATTATAAAAGCAGTTTGACCGGGCTTAATCGCCTCCATTTCTGTTTCTTTAAAATTCGCATCTACCCAGAATTCTTCATTACTTACCAGAGCAAACAAGGGTTGATAGGCAGAGATGATGTCGCCAATGCGCAGGCTAAGGTTGGTGACCCATCCGTTGGTAGCCGCGGTGACGCGGGTATATTGCAAATTCAGATTGGCCTGTGCGAGACGTGTTTTTGCTTGTTCAACCTTTGCAATGGCGGCTTTGTAATTGGCGGTGGCATTGTCACCCTCTTGCGGCGACAAAAATTTCCGATTAACCAGATCTGATACCCGCTTTTCTGTCATAGTTGCTTTATCCAACTCTGCCGTGGCAAGAGCGAGTTCTGCATTGGCTGCATCGACGGCAAGCTGATAGGGTTCAGGGTCAATGGTGAATAAGGGATCGCCTTTCTTCACGTATTGGTTATCTTTGACATAAAGCTCGATGACTTTACCGGCGATGCGCGGCGAAATTTGCACGACATTGGCATTGACATAGGCATTATCCGTACTGATATGGTAATTGCCATAAATTCGCATCCCTAACCAGGCGGCAAGACTTAAGCCAAAAAAGGCAAGAATCACCGTATATTTGAAATTTTTTGACTGGGTCAATCGTTGTAGCAGTGACATGGATTACTCCGGGCTAGTATGGGCTTATATGTTAGTGGCAATTTCGTAATTATCAAGGAATTTAGACGTGGTTGCGATCAGTTGCGCCAGAATAGACTGTATACAAGAATAAATAAAATAAAGATACTGAAAGAAACAAACCAGTAATCGCGTATGAGGGCATAAAACCAGGTGAGGAGGGCGACACGTAACACCTGGGTTGCAACGAGCAGCAATAAACCCAGTTCAATAATACGAAGGGGTGTAAAGGACAGGGTACCTAAAAGAATTTCTTTTACACTTGTTTGATAAGTCACCGATTGCAATAATTCCATCTGCATATTTTCACCGCCGTGGTGCAGCAAGTAGACAAGGCCGCCAATGATGACGAGACTGGCCGAAATAAAAATTCCTGATAGTAGAATAATGCCCAGGATTTCTTGTATTTTTGATGTGGAATCCATTTAAACAGCTCCTGTCAGGGCTTTGTAAAGCATCTGTAGCCCAATAAGGCAGATGACGATGCTGAAAACAATACGTAAGATGCGATTCTGAATTTTTGGTAATATTTTTGCGCCTGAAAATGAACCCACGATAACGCCGATCATTACCGGAAAAGTAATGGCAGGGTCAATATAACCATGTGAAAAATAAATGCCGGCGCTCACGGCGGCAGTGATGCCGATCATAAAGTTACTTGTAGTGGTTGCCACCTTATAAGGTAATCGCAGCGACTGATCCATGGCGAGTACTTTGAGTGCACCTGATCCAATACCGAGCAAACCCGAGATCATGCCAGCAATGCCCATAATAAATAAAGCGAGCGGTACATTCTGTACGTGATAAGGCGTCATCTGATTCTTGAACGGATAGGTGCTGTCCAGTTTTAAAGCGGTGGCCCACGGATGGGAAGTCGTATAGGTCTCATGTTCTTCTCTGCGTTTCATGGTGAGATATGCAGAGAAGAACATGATTAAACTGAATAAAACGGCAAGAAAAGTTTTTGATACAACGGCAATGAGTAATGCGCCTATCAGTGCACCCACAACGGCGGTTGATTCTAGAAAAATGCCTACGCGCAGATTTGTATATCCCTCACGCATATAGGCCGCGGCTGCACCAGAAGAAGTCGCAATGACGGAAATGAGCGATGCGCCCATTGCATAGTGAATGTTGATGTGAAATAGCAACACCATCACGGGAATGACTACTACGCCACCACCCAAGCCGGTTAGCGCCCCCAGCAAACCTGCCAGAAATGAGAAAAACAGCAACAGAACAGAAAAGGTCAAGATCGTCAAAAAATGAACTCCCTATCAGGCATGCCTTTTCCTTTTTTCTTATTATTAAATATATTAAATCGATATTAGCAATAAAAGGAAAGGGTAACAGTAAAAAAAACCCAAGATGGGGTAAAATAATAATTAGCGTAAGAAAAAGCAACGGAGTGCCGTATGCGAATGAAGAGGATCTTGGCCATATTGATCATCACCGCATTAGCATTGCCTTCTTTTTCTGCTTATAGCAAATCGCCGCGTCAATGGTGCAAATCAACAGGGTTTGAATGCCTCCGCATAAAGCGTGGCGAATCCTGGCAGACACTGTTCCCAGACGAGCGAGAACGCGATATTGTTATGCGTATTAATAGAACAAATGTCCGGCTCTATCCTGGTATGGTCATTGCAGTTCCCGAAGACCTTGCTTATTCCGATCTTCTGGATTATGCCCCCTTCCCCCGATTCATTGACCCTCCTGATGAAAAACTGATCGTGGTGGACCCTGCCAAGTTTGCCTGGGGTGCCTATGACAATGATGGAACACTTATTCATTGGGGGCCGGCTACGGGGGGCGCCAGTTGGTGCGACGATATTCAGGATTCATGTCGTACAAAATCTGGCCGTTTTCGCGTTTATTCCTTGGGGAGCAGTAGTTGTGTTTCGTCAAAATTTCCTATCCCCGAGGGCGGCGCACCTATGCCTTACTGTATGTTTTTTAACGGTGGTCAGGCTTTGCACGGCTCACCTGGTGGTGTAATTCCAGGGAACGTAAGTCATGGCTGCGTGCGTCTATTTGTGCAGGATGCCGAATGGCTCCGTTATGATTTTGTTGAGCCACCTGTTGCATCCAACGACTATCGCGGAACAAAAGTCATTGTTCTGCCTTATAGCACATCTTAAAACTCATCAGGTATGCGATGATTTTCATTTCTTAAATTAATCTTAGATAGTTGAGGTGAAATCTCGATTTGCTAGCCAGCGCAGTGCGCATGCACTAAGATATCAGAATGAAATAAGCGGCAAATTTGCTAACGCGAAAATGGGAGAGTGTTTGAATGACTGTGTCGTTCGATTTTGTCATATCAGCCTGTTGGCATGACACAGTTAAATAAAAATTATGAAACAGAAACTTACTTATATTTATATTGCTGCCGGATTGATTTTTTTACTCCTCATTTACTATTTTTTCTTTACAGGACATGAAAAACAGCAGACAGAGGTAAATGTGTCTGTCAGTCCTGTGATACAAAAAGATGTTGAAGTGAATATTCAAACGATTGGTACAGTGCAGGCTTATGCCACTGTAGATATCAAATCGATGGTGACGGGGCCGCTGCTTAAGACGGGATTTAAGGAAGGCGATGTAGTCGAGGAAAATCAGTTATTGTTCCAGATCGATCCCCGCCAATTTGCTGCGTCATTAAATCAGGCGAAGGCGACACTGGCACGGGATCAGGCGACGCTTGCTAACGCTGAGTTACAGGTGAAGCGTAATGCGCCGCTGCTTAAAAGGGGATTCGTTGCAAGGCAGGATTATGACACACTGCTTGCCAATGCGAAGTCGGCGGCTGCGACAGTGAAAGCAGACGAAGCCGCTGTTGAAAATGCACAACTGCAGTTAGACTACACTACGGTTCGGGCTCCTATTCCAGGCAAAACAGGCAATATTCTGCTTAAACCGGGCAGTGTGATTAAAGCAAATGACACAACGCCGCTTGTTACCATTAATCAAATCAATCCTATTTATGTTTCCTTCGCTGTGCCGCAAAATAAATTGCCCGCATTGCAAAAAAGATTGCAAAGCGGCCCGCTCCAGGTTAAGACCATTCTGAATGATGGACATATCGAAAGAGGCGAGGTTACGTTTGTTGATAATACGGTTGATACCACAACCGGTACCATTCAATTGAAAGCAACATTCGCAAACGAAAACCGACGTCTTTGGCCTGGGCAATATGTAACAGTTGATTTGCCCATTGAACATTTGCAAAACGCGTTGCTGGTACCCTCTCTTGCGTTGCTAACAGGACAAAAAGGATTTTATGTGTATGTTATTGACGCGTCATCGATTGCGCATATTCGCGCGGTGACACCCGGATCTACGGTTAATAATCAGACGATCATTGAACACGGATTAAAAAAAGGTGAAAAAGTGGTAACGGCAGGACAATTAAGACTGAAAGAGGGTACGCCCGTTAAATTTACAACGCCATAAAATAATCCTAAAGGGCAACAAAACAGAAGAAGGTTGAAAGCGTCTGCATGAACATTAGCGAAATTTTTATAAAACGGCCTGTTATGACCACGCTATTGATGCTGGCATTGCTTTTTTTCGGGCTTTTTGCTTATCGTGCTCTGCCCGTCAGCGATCTTCCGGATGTGGATTTCCCTACCATTGTCGTGTCTGCTAGCTTGCCGGGTGCAAGTCCTGAAACGATGGCAAGTGCTGTGGCGACACCGCTTGAGCGGAATTTTTCAACGATCGCAGGGCTCGACAACATGAGCTCAGTCAGCAGTCTTGGCCTGACTCAGATTACCTTGCAATTCAATTTGGATCGCAGCATCGATAGCGCAGCGTTGGATGTGCAGTCAGCCATTACCGCAGCCACAGGTCAGCTGCCATCCAATATGCCGGATCCGCCGACCTTTCGTAAAATCAATCCTTCTGCTGCACCTATTTTATATCTTGCATTAAGCTCCGATACACTGCCTTTATCGGATGTTAACCGCTATGCGCAAACAATTCTGGCGCAGCGCATTTCCATGATTAATGGCGTTGCGCAAGTGAGCGTGTACGGTTCACAAAAATATGCAGTGCGGATTCAGGTCAACCCGGACAAACTGTTTTATCATAATCTGGGACTAGACCAGGTAGTCGCAGCAGTACAGCAAAATAATGTTAATTTGCCGACAGGCAATATGAATGGTTCAAAGCAGTCTTATTTTATCAATGTCAATGGTCAGCTCCTGAATGCGGACGCTTACAAATCCATGCCCATCACTTATATCAATGGCGCGCCATTGCGGTTGCAAGAAGTCGCTTCTATTCTGGACAGTGTTGAAAATAATAAAGTCGCGAGCTGGCATAACAACAAGCGCGCTGTCGTTTTAGCCGTGCAGCGGCAACCCGGCTCCAACACGATTGCGGTTATTGATGCGATAAAAAAAATCTTGCCTGAGTTTGAACAGACATTGCCGGCCAGTGTGAAGTTATCCACGGTCTATGACCGTTCAAAATCCATTCGTGCATCCGTTGATGATGTGCAATGGACGCTCATTATTGCTGCCCTCCTGGTAGTATTAATTATTTTCCTTTTCTTGCGTAATGTCTACGCGACGCTGATACCTACATTAGCTTTACCGCTTTCGGTAATTGGTACGTTTGCGTTCATGTATCAGTTCGGATTTAATCTGGATAATCTTTCCCTTCTCGCACTAACGCTCTCTGTTGGTTATGTGGTCGATGATGCGATTGTGATGCTGGAAAATATTTTTCGTTACCGGGAATTAGGCGAAGCGCCGCTAGCTGCAGCGCTTAAGGGCTCAAAGCAGATCAGTTTTACCATTTTGTCGATGACATTATCTCTTGTTGCCGTTTTCATTCCTGTTCTTTTTATGGGTGGTCTGTTGGGGCGTATTTTTCATGAATTCGGCGTCACTATTACGACGGCGATTTTGATGTCCGGTTTTATTTCACTGACATTGACACCCATGATGGCAAGCCGTTTTTTACGAGGGGAGCTCAATGAAGAAAAATTTGCATGGCAGCGCAAAATTGAATCGATTTATCGAGCAATGGTTTCATTGTATGAACGCACATTGCAATGGACGATGGCACATCAGCGATTGATCATGGGGATTTTTCTGATTACCTTTGTGCTTTCATGCTATTTATTTTATGTGATTCCCAAAGGATTTTTGCCCAGTGAAGATACTGGACAGCTATTTGCTTATACTGAAGCAGATCCTTCAGTATCATTTGCAACGATGGTCAAACGTCAGCAGGCAGTGAGCCATATTGTAGAAGCCGATCCTAATATTGAAAGTGTTGTTTCTATTGCTGGTGCAGGTGGCGCAACTTCTTCGTCTAATGCAGGCCGGCTTTTTATGCGGCTAAAGCCTCGTGATGAACGCAAATTGAATGCGGATCAGATCAGCCAAGCATTGCGCGCGAAAGTATCATCCGTACCCGGAATTACAGCTTACATACAAAACGTTCCCAGCATCATGATTGGATCGCTGGCGAAAAGCACTTACCAATACACGCTGCAGTCAGGTAATTTGCAGGAGCTTTACAAATGGGCCACCACATTTACAGAACGTATTGCTAAAATACCTGGATTTCAGGATGTGACAAATGACTTGCAATATACTGGCCCGCAAATTGATATACGTTTGCTGCGTGACAAGATGGCGGCATTAGGCATCACTGCGCAGCAGGTAGAAAATACACTGGCTTATGCTTATGGCGGTGCACAACAGATCTCCACGATTTATAAACCGGAAGATGATTATGAAGTGCTGATCGAGCTGGAACCCAAATATCAAGATAATCCTAGTGTTTTATCGCAGCTGTATGTGCGTTCCAATATGGGAGAGCTAGTACCGTTGCAGGCCATTGCTGATATCGGTCTGGTCAAGGGCTTGTTATCCGTGAATCACATAGGCCAATTTCCTTCTGTCACCATTTCCTTCAATCTAAAGCCGGGTGTCTCACTGAGTCGTGCAGTGACAGAAATCAATCAGATCAAAACGGATTTGCAGGCACCGCCTACACTGATTACAGGTTTTCAGGGAACCGCACAAGTATTTCAATCCTCCATGGTAGGATTAGGTGCCCTCCTCATCATCGCAATACTTACCGTCTATCTGGTATTAGGCATTCTTTATGAAAGTTTTATTCATCCTTTAACTATTTTATCCGGCCTTCCTTCAGCAGGGGTTGGCGCTTTGCTAACACTCATGCTGTTTCACACGGATTTAAATTTATATTCTTTTATAGGCATTATCATGCTGGTGGGTATTGTGAAAAAAAACGCCATTATGATGATTGATTTTGCACTGGATGCGCAACGTAAAGAAAACAAATTACCTGCAGAGGCGATTTATCAAGCCTGTTTACTTCGTTTCAGACCGATCATGATGACGACGTTGGCAGCATTGATGGGCGTGATGCCTATTGTTCTTGCTTTTGGTGAAGGCAGCGAAACACGCAGGCCTTTAGGTCTTGCCGTGGCGGGCGGTTTATTTGTGTCGCAGCTACTGACACTTTACATTACCCCTGTCATTTATCTCTATATGGAAAAATTGACGGGCCGTTTTGCTAGATCAAGATAAGCTCGCAAAAGGAGCATTACCGTTTTTAGCAGCAAGACAAAGTGTGTTTTATTCAGAAGCAAGCGAAACTCAAACTTGTCATCCTGAGCGTAGCGCACTACTGTCCGGTGAACCTGTATCATAAATAAACAGGTCTCCTTGAAATTAAATAAATAGGAGGCTTGTATTGTCTATTGCGATATTCTGCAACATGCAAATTATGTCTGATCCAGACTAAAACGAGATGTAATGAACGTTTCTCATTTGAAACATTTTTAAATATCTGTATCAATATAAAAGCAATCAAGGCTGTTGCTATTTGAATTTTAACCGCATTAGAAGATCGGCCCAGAAATTTTTTAAGTCGAAGATTTTGCTTGATCCATTTAAAAAATAGCTCTATTTCCCATCGGGCTTTATAAAGCTTAGCAATATTTTCTGCTGGTAAATCTTTCAAGTTAGTTACCAAAATAAGAGGAGTTTTTCCTTCCCTTTTTACACTTATATATCTCAGCGTCTCGCTATATTCCATGCGTTTTCCACCACGTGGAACTTTATTTGAAATTCTAAAAAGACAATCTTGTAAGATGGGTTCGCGAGTATTTTTTTGCCGGCTTTCTATAACAATGGCCGCATTCTTCTTTAATCGAGTCACAAAATAAGCCTGCCTTTTGTTGATGCTCCACCACCAATTGTAATCGTAGTAACCTTTATCAAACACATAAAGGGTGTTTTTAAGGATTGGCCATTTTTGTCCCATCGTCGCATCATTACAATTTGGATGACTCAACTTCATCCTTAAGGGCAAATCTAATCCTAAATCATATTCAACATGTAGTTTTAATCCTTGTATATGCCGAGTCGCATATTGCTTTGACCACTCATCGTACCCTTGGCCTCTTAGCTGTATCGGGCTACTATCTAATATCCTGATTACTTTTTTTATTTCTTTATGTTTTTTCCTGGGTAACAAAGACATAAGCTGTTCTAATATCCAAAAGAAACTTTCGGCTGGTCGTTTTCGATTGGCATCACTTAAGGTCGAGCGTTTTACTTGCGTTTTTATACCAATTTTTTGACTGTTTATCGCAACCTCTAACGTGCGTAAGCTTTTAATTTCATTAATATGTGCATAAATCATCGTTTTTAAATGTTCAAATGTATTAAATGATTCATAACGATGATCAGATCGAAAGCGTTCTATACATTCCTTCATTAATTTTTTTGTAACGGGTTTTAATAATCGTTGAAAAACGGTATCTTTCATCAGTTCGTCCTTGGTGCTAAATGTGGTGTTTAGCGCGCTATCATAGCGCTTTACCAAGGACGATCAATTTTTAATCTGGTTCACCGGACAGTAGTGGAGCGTAGCGAAGGATCTCATGATGTGCAAGAAGAGATCCTTCGAGCAAAAAAACGCTCTCAGGATAACGGTCTTATCGAGCACTTGTAAAAAGGTCCAAAGACCAGTTTTCTGAAAGCATGGTTTTTATTTTTGCAAGACATAAGACCCAGGCGCATCCTCAAGAGGAACAAAACCAGCATTTTCATTTCCCACCGGAGGTGGCTCAATCATGACGCTAGATTGTTCTGTCAGCCATTTTTCCCATGCCGGCCACCAGGAACCGCCGGAGGGCTTGGTAATTTTGTACCACGTATCAGCGTCAATGTATCGATCGCCTTCTTTTAACATGGAAATGCGATAATGGCGCTTGGTTTTTTTCACAGGTAGGCTGACAATGCCCACATTATGTCCGCCGCTGGTCAGGGTGAAAGTCACGTTGCCTACCGTCAAGATATTTATTTTAAAGACAGACCGCCAGGGAGACACGTGATCACGCTCGGTTGCCACAGCAAACATCGGAATTTTGATATCCGTGAGCGCAATGGGGCGACCCTGGACAAGGTACTTTCCTTCGGCCAACTGATTGTTCAGGAACAGATTGCGCAAATATTCAGAGTGCATTTTATAAGGCAGACGTGTCGCGTCTGCGTTCCACGCCATCAGATCCGTCAGGGGCTTACGCTTCCCCAGCATGTAATCATGAATCATGCGTGACCAAATAAGATCATTGGATCGCAGCAGTTGAAAAGCCCCGGCCATTTGGTGTGTGTCCAGATAACCTTTTTCCTGCATCAAATTTTCCAGGAAGGTGATTTGACTGGCATCAATAAATAATCCCAGTTCACCAGGCTCAGTGAAATCAATCTGACCTGCGAAAATGGTCATGCTGGCCAGACGATTATCATTATCGCGAGCCATGGTCGCTGCAGCGATTGCCGAGAGTGTGCCGCCAAGACAATAGCCAACCAAGTGGATTTTCTGATGTGGTATGACAGCCGAAATAACATCGAGCGCTGACATAATACCGAGATCCAGATAATCCTCCATGCTGAGATCGCGATCTTTTTTCTTTGGATTTTTCCAGGAAATCATGAAAACGGTGTGGCCTTTTTTTACCAGGTATTTCACTAACGAGTGTTTGGGCGTGAGATCTAAAATATAATATTTCATGATCCAGGCCGGCGTGATTAAAACCGGTTCTGCGTATACCTCCGCGGTGGCGGGGGAATATTGTATGAGTTCAATCAAGCGATTACGATAAATGACTTTGCCTGGCGTCACAGCAATATTTTCACCAATCACATAATTTTCAGCGCCGGCGGGCGGTTCATTCATTTGGTAGCGCCGCATATCATCAAGGAAATTTTCAAATCCGCGAACGAAATTCTCTCCTTTCTCTTCGATAGCTGCTCTTTGAACTTCCGGATTGGTAAAAGGAGAATTAGCGGGAGAAAGCATATCGAGCACCTGCCGTAACGTAAAATCCACGACATCCTCATGATGGCGGCTGACGCCGCGAACATGGGTTGCAGCGCAGTGCCACCAGTGCTGAATCAAAAGAAAAGATTCGAAGATGAAACTGTAAGGAAATTGTTGCCAGCTTTCATCGATAAACCGTTTATCATGAGGCGTGGTGATGGCAATATATTCTCCAGTGGCATTCCCATACAGTTGACCAACATACTGACTAACAAGATGCCAAAAATTCTCTTGCGCGAGATCTAGCAGTTCCATTTGCTTCGATGGATGGATGCTAAGGTGTATATACCAATCAAAGAAAGCGAGTGTTAATGCTGCTGGCGATATGCCATTAGTCAACCGGCCTACGGCGGATTGAAAGGAGCGGTCAATTGCCTCGGAATATTTTTGCTGCTGCTCTTTTATTTCCTTTACTTGCGTGGCCATCCTTAACCCCAACAAGCTTTTCCGCAACAGCACGGACTGCCATTGCGGATGATATCAAAAATTATTTTCCGGATTTTTCCGATCGCTCAGATTTTTCAGAAGACTTGGCTGGCATGGCGGCTTGTTGAAAGCTGCCAAAAGCAGAACCGCATAATTTAGTGAATTCTTCGAAATTTTCCATAGAATTATGGATATATTTCTGCATGTATTCAATGGATGCGGCCATGTCTTCGTTCAAGCATTCTTTTTGCAGGTTGAAGAAGTCTTCCGGCTTTCTGACACTGCTGATTCGTTTTAAACGTTCAGACAGGCGGGAGACATTTTCGCCGATTAACTCCAGGTTTTGCTGAGTCATGCGCCTGCACATTTCAGTGCAAGCCTTGTTCCATTCATTAAGCGGTGTGGTCAAGTTTTTATTGACCTTGAACCATTGTTCAAATCCTTCTGTGTACATGATCATGATCTCCATAAAAAATGATTGAGAGCGATATTGTGCACTGCAACATTTATAATATCACTTTAGGGGATTTGGGATAACATGTCAAATAACTCAGCTAGGTTGGAAAACGATGGGAAGCGCTTATTTCACTGTATTTTTTCGCAATTTTTTATCTGGCTCTGCGCGCGGCGCGGCTGGCCAGATTTTTTGCATTTTAAAAGCTTGCATCAAGGCGGGATCAGAGAAAAGGGTTTGATAGGATTGCCATTGATTTTTAAAAAATTCCTTTTGCTGAATGAAAAAGCGCATGCTCTGCTCAAGGTATTGACTAAAAATGGTTTGCGATTTTTCATGATAAAAACGGATGAAATCCTGCAGAACAGCCGTCGTAAACAGGGGCGCGTTGGTTGCTTCCTGCTCGATAATAATTTGGAGAAGCGTATTTTGCGTAATATCTTTCTTAGTATTCGCATCAATGACCTGAAATTCTGCATGGTCGAATACCAATTTTTTTATATCTTCCAACGTAATATAAGTTCCCTGTGCGGTATCGTACAGCCGGCGATTGGGATATTTTTTAATGACGCGAGGTGATGACATATGTCTTCTCACAACATGTAATGGCCACCATTGATTGCAATATTGGTGCCAGTAATATAACTGCTCTTGTCGTCAACCAGAAATGCGACCACATGTGCGACTTCATCAGGGTTAGCAAAGCGGCCCATGGGAATTTCACCCAGAATTTTGTTACGAATGTCATCCGGTACAGACATGATCATGTCTGTTGCCACATAGCCAGGTGAAATGGTGTTAACTGTGATGCCCTTTTTGGCAACTTCCAAGGCGAGCGCTTTGGTAAAACCATGCATGCCCGCTTTGGCTGCCGAATAATTCACTTGCCCAAATTGACCTTTTTGTCCATTAATAGAAGAAATGTTAATAATTCTTCCATACTTTCTTTCTTTCATGCTATTAATCGTTGCACGCGTAACGTAAAAAACGCTGTTTAGATCGGTATTAATGACAATATCCCAATCTTCTCTATTCATCTTGCAGCATGAGCTGTCTCGCGTGATACCTGCGTTATTGACAAGGATATCGATAGGGCCCGTTTTTTCCTGAACTTGATTAACCATGTTTTGACAGGATTGAAAATCAGTTACGTCAACGTAGGCGATATCGAAATGGTAGCCGGCCTTCTGTTGCTCGTTCTGCCAGGATTGCGCAGCTGCGTGATTTCCGCCGCGATTATAGGTGGCGATAACATGAATATCTTGGTCATGCAATACCCTGCAAATCGCCTGGCCAATGCCCCCCATGCCTCCTGTCACAATAGCAATTCGTTTTGCCATAGTTTCGCTCTCCTAGCTTGACTCTGTTTTCCCTGATAGCTAATCTTGTTGCCAATTAATATTTTGATGCGTGTAGGATGAAACACACTTCATTATAACAAAAAGGGAGTTCCATCTGTGAATATTATTGACCGTTTCGAAGTTCCCTACTATCAATACCTGAATGAAGAAGGACAACTTGCTGACGAAATTCCTCCTCTTGCCGAAGATACACAAGCACTGCTGCATATTTATCGTTTAATGGTGCTGGTCAGGATGATGGATACAAAAGCAATTGCCTTGCAGCGCACAGGTAAATTGGGAACTTATCCTTCTACACGCGGACAGGAAGCTGTCTTTGTAGGCATGGGACACGCCATGGCCAAAACGGATATTTTTGTGCCTTATTATCGTGATATGGGTACGCTCGTTCAGCGCGGTGTCAAGTTATCGCAAATATTATTGTACTGGGGCGGTGATGAGCGAGGGAATGTGTTTGCGGATAGTGAAGATTTTCCTTTTAGTGTCCCGGTCGGAAGCCAGCCGTTGCATGCAGCCGGCGCTGCTTATGCCGTGAAATACCATAAAGAAAAGCGGGCAGTGTTGGCCACGTGCGGTGAGGGTGCAACATCGCAAGGCGATTTTTATGAGGCGATGAATGTGGCAGGTGTGTGGAAACTGCCGGTTGTTTTTGCCGTATGCAATAACCAATGGGCAATTTCGGTGCCCAGGCAGGCACAAACCGCAGCTCATACCATTGCCCAGAAAGCGATCGCAGCGGGTTTTGTTGGCGAACAAGTCGATGGCAATGACGTGATTGCCGTATCCCACCGCATTGCCGAGGCGCTCAAAAATGCACGCGAAAAACATGAACCTCGACTGATTGAATTGGTTTGTTATCGTCAGCATGATCACACCACTGCCGATGATGCAAGCCGTTATGAATCAAAAGATATTCGGCCAAAAGAGTGGAAAAAAGAACCTGTCGCACGTTTGCGGCATTATCTTGAAAAAAAAGGCGAATGGAATGAACAGCAGGAAGAAGCTCTGCAGACAGAGTGCGCGGCAGAAGTAGACAAGGCGGTGGAAGAATATCTGAGTATCTCACCACAGCCGCTCGAATCCATGTTTGATTATCTTTATGCTGAATTACCTGAGACATACCGGCAACAGCGCGATAGTTTAAAGGAAGTGGAGAAGGCAGTGCATGGCTGAGATAACGTTAGTTGAAGCAGTAAATTTAGCGCTTGAATTTGAAATGCAGTCTGATCCTGAAGTTATTGTGATGGGTGAAGACGTAGCCAAAAACGGCGGTGTTTTTCGCGCAACCGTAGGCTTGCTGGATAAATTTGGTCCAGAGCGGGTATTGGATACGCCCCTTGCTGAATCTATGATTGGCGGAGTAGCGGTCGGTATGGCGGTTCAGGGATTGAAACCGGTAGCGGAATTTCAGTTTATGGGTTTTATTTATCCCGCTATAGATCAAATAATTAATCACGCTGCGCGTATTCGCAACCGCACCCGAGGCCGCATGCACTGCCCTGTGGTGTTTCGTACACCTTTTGGAGCAGGCATACACGCGCCCGAGCATCATTCTGAAAGCACAGAAGCACTGTTCGCACATATTCCCGGTTTGCGCGTTGTTATTCCCTCCTCACCGGCACGCGCCTATGGGCTATTGCTTGCTTCCATTCGAAACCCTGACCCTGTGATCTTTCTGGAACCCTCACGCCTTTACCGTTTTGCCAAGCAGGAAGTGAAAAATGATGGCAAGGCATTACCACTTGATGTTTGTTTTACTTTACGTGTAGGAGAGGATGTGACACTGGTAACATGGGGTGCGATGGTCAAGGAAACGCTTGCAGCGGCTGATAAGTTGAAAGAAGAAGGTATCTCGGCGGAAGTGATTGATGTTGCTACTATCAAACCGCTTGATATGGAAACCATCCTGGCTTCAGTAGAAAAAACAGGACGCTGCGCAATTGTGCATGAGGCGCCGCTTACCAATGGCGTAGGTGCGGAAATTGCTGCGCAGATAGCGGAAAAAGCGTTATTTTCACTCAAGGCACCACCTGAGCGCGTGACTGGTTTTGATACGGTAGTACCGTATGCGCGGTTGGAAAAATATTATATTCCAAGCGAAAAAAGAATCATTGATGCTGTTTATCGTCTTATGGAGTACGCATGAAAATTTTTCATTTACCCGATTTGGGCGAAGGTTTAGCGGAAGCGGAAATACGCGAATGGTATATCCAGGTTGGCGACACGGTTAAAGTGGACCAGCCATTGGTTTCAATGGAAACGGCCAAGGCGGTCGTGGATGTTCCTTCACCTTATGCAGGCAAAATAGTGGAACTGCATGGCAAGGTGAACGAGATTATCAAAACAGGGGCCCCCCTCATTACTTTTGAAACAAACGACGTAGTAGCACAGGATAAGCCTAAAGGCACTGTTGTGGGGTCGCTTGAAGAAAGTTCCAAAAAGTGGGAAGAGGGCGATGTGATTGTTGGTGGTGCAAAAACGCGAACACAACAGATAAAAGCCATGCCAGCTGCGAGAGTGTTGGCCAAAGAAATGAATGTGGATTTAAATCTGATTAACCCATCAGGTCCACAGGGATTAATTACTGTGGATGATGTGAAGCAGTTTATGGATCGTAAACCGCATGGTACGTCATTGCCGGAACAAGCTGAAGCGTTGCATGGTGTGCGACGTGTCATGGCCCAGGCTATGTCACAATCGCATAAAGAAGTGGTACCGGTTACGATTATTGAAGATGCGGACATCACGGATTTACCCGCAGGTACAGATATTACCGTTGAAATATTACAGGCGATCATTACTGCGGTGAAAGCAGAACCTTCGCTCAATGCCTGGTTTGATGGTAAAGCGCTGGAACGAAAATTGTTTGATGAAATTAATATCGGTCTGGCTGTGGATACGCCTGAAGGGCTTTTTGTGCCAGTTATTAAACAGGCAGAAAAGCACAGTCCCGCCGAACTGCGCCAAATAGTCGATACCTATAAAAAGACGGTACGTGATCGCTCCATTCCAGCAGCGGATATGCAGGGCGCAACCATCACCTTATCGAATTTTGGCACTATTACGGGTCGTTATGCGACACCTATCATTGTGCCGCCGACGGTGGCGATACTGGGATGCGGCCGTAGCCGTGAGGCAGTGCTGCCACATAAGGGTGAAATTCGTATTGGACGCATTATGCCGTTGTCCCTTACCTTTGATCATCGTGCGGTGACCGGCGGTGAAGCAACACGGTTTTTGGGCACCGTTATTAATTATTTGCAAGGTAATAACTAATTTTATTTCTCCTCCTCTTCCTCACGCTATGAAGAAGAGGAGAGTTTTGATGCCCGCTTGTAAAGTTAAGGCTTTGCTGCAGGAGTGGATAGGGGTTCACTTTTTGATGGCGAGTTTTGCTGTTGCACTGCGGGTGCGGTTTGTGATGGCGCCGGTTTGGTTTGCTGCGGTGTCACTACAACGGGGACAACCACAGGAAAACCACCCATTTCATTGATTACTTCTAGCTGATGCCGATATAGCACATCCATATCCTTTATCATATTCTGAATGGCTTTTTGCACAGATTGTTGCACCGCTTTCTGTTGTGTTTGCATCTTTTGTGCCATTTCTTTTATCTGTTCGGCAGTTAATTTCTGAGGTTGTCCATACTGAATAAACTGATAGGTGTAAGGCGTGTTGCCATCATGAATGACTTTTTGTGTAAAAGTGATGGCAGAGGTATCGGTACCGCTACCAAGATCAGTCGTTTTTACCCAGCCTACATTACCATTGCGCGGGTCTCCTACTTTCATCCAGCCGCCTTCCTTAGGTGTAAAGACAGGGACAATACCTATAGCTAAATCCACTTTACCAATGATCTTAGCGTCCGGTTTGGGCTGGTCGTAAAGGTTTATTTCTTTTGCATAGGCATGCAAAGAAAAAATAGCGAGAGCAAGTGAAAAGATAAGTGTGAAAATACGTGTTCTCATAAATTATCTCCTTCTTGTTTTTTTGCAGAGCCGTATTATACCAAGTCAGTTAAAAAATACCTACTAGCGGGCATTGCGGACCACTAGATGAAATAATCAAATTAAAAATAGAAATCGATAAATTTATTTATGATCGTGCCGTGATTCCCAGCTGTTCTTTAATATTGTATATTAATAGTACGTTTCCAAGTACTGTAACCGTAATTTTTTGGTATAACGCCATGTTTGATCAGGAATTGTTCAGCAAAAGGAAACCGCATGCCAGAAAGGAAAAGGATCTCGCTTATAGTGATGGTATTTATTCTATCAGCACTGATAATCGGTACCCTGTTCCTCATCGTCAATGTGCAAGCTTCCATCCTCACGCATCAGGGTGAATTGAATCTTTTATTAATCAGTTGCATTATTTTATTAACTATTGCGTATGCTTTATTAAAACAACAATTAAATGCGCAAAAACGGGCTTTTTCCGTGTTATCTCAAAAAGACAGCTTGGAAGCAAAGCTTTATGAGCAGCACAATCTGTTTAACACAGTGTTTGATTACACCAATATGGGCATTGCCTTATTAAATATTGACTGCAATGTGGC
Source organism: Aquicella lusitana (assembly GCF_902459475.1). Taxonomy (NCBI): domain Bacteria; kingdom Pseudomonadati; phylum Pseudomonadota; class Gammaproteobacteria; order Legionellales; family Coxiellaceae; genus Aquicella; species Aquicella lusitana. The sequence continues at coordinate 28,947 of NZ_LR699115.1, forward strand.
CCGCGTTAATAAGTTATTGTGTGAACTACTGGGTTATAGCGAGGACGATCTGCTGTCGATGAATTTTTATCAGTTGATCCACCCCAGTGAGCACGATAATTTACAAATTCATATGCAGCAGCTGATCGATAAGAAGATAAAGTTGTATCAATCCGAACAGCAATGTTTCAGAAAAAATGGCGATACACTATGGATTATGTCTACTTTATCGCTGACGCGCGACAAAGATGACAAACCCTCCTATTTTATTATTCAAGTGCAGAATATTACTCTGCAAAAGAAAGCAGAAGAACGCTTGCGCCATATGGCATATCACGATCCGCTAACGGGGCTTGCCAATCGCAATAAATTGGAGCAGTTTATCAGCCATATCCTGGCTGCAGCTCGGCGACATCAACAAGTCTTTGCGTTACTTTTTCTTGATTTGGATCGGTTTAAAAATATCAATGATACGATTGGTCATGAGGCTGGCGATGCGCTACTGCAAATTGTCGCTGAGCGATTGCGTAATACAGTGCGTACCACGGATATGGTGGCACGCCTAGGTGGTGATGAATTTGTATTGCTTATCACGGATGTGAAACAAGCGGAATCGGTTGCAATCATTGCGCAAAAAATTCTTGAGAATGTGTTGAAAGTTATTATTGTCAAAGGGCAGGAAATTTATATTACCACCAGTATTGGTATTAGCTTGTATCCGTATGACGGACAAAACATGCAAACGCTAATGAAGAATGCTGATCTTGCCTTATATCGGGCAAAGGAACATGGCCGAAACAATTATCAATTTTACACAGCAGAAATGACCAGCAGGGCTCAAGAGAAAATGGCCTTGCAAAATGCGTTAGGACACGCTTTGGTCAAACATGAGTTCATGTTGCACTACCAGCCTAAAATGGAAATCAGCACACGTCGCATTACAGGAGTTGAGGCCTTGCTGCGCTGGAAGAATAAAGAATATGGCATGATTACGCCGGATGAAATCGTTTCACTTGCGGAAGAAACAGGGCTTATTATTCCCGTCAGTGAATGGATATTAAAAACAGCCTGCAACCAGTTGAAAGTATGGCATGAGATGGGATTTACGTCATTGACAATGGCGGTGAACTGTTCTGCCAGGCAATTTAAGCATTCAAATTTTCTGGATGATGTTTTGAATACGATTACGGAAGTAGGTATTTCACCGCAGTCACTTGAAATTGAAGTGACGGAAAGTACTATTATGCAGGATCCTGAAAATACTTTGCGTGTTTTGTATGGGCTGAAGGATCTCGGTGTGCGCATTGCCATTGATGATTTTGGCACAGGTTACTGGTCATTGGGCAATCTAAGAAGATTGTCCGTTGACGTAATTAAGATTGATAAAACATTTATTAAGCAAGTCATCGCGGATGAAACTTCAGCTGCGATTACAAGCGCCATCATTGCGATGGTGAACAAATTGGATATTGTAGCGATTGCAGAAGGTGTTGAAACACGCGAACAATATGAATTTCTTGCCAACGAGGGATGCGCTGAAATACAAGGCTATTATTTGACTCGCCCCCTGACAGATGAGGCCATGACGCATTTTTTGCAACATCCTGTGCCCGATGTGGAAGCGGTTTCACAAAACGGGATAACCACATGATTTTTTATTGCCATTTCTTTATTTAGCCAAATAATTTTTCCTGAGCACACGGCGCATGGTTTTATTGGATGCTGTTCTTGGCAGCTCATTAATAAATAGAACGTCATGAATTTTAAATAAAGGGTTTAAATAAGCATTAATTCTTTTTTGCATTTCCATTTTTATGATGTCTTTATCCAACTTCGCTGGCGTTACGGCATATATGATAAGTTGACTGGGGCCATTATCCGGTGGCGAAACGGCGATGGCAGCGACCTCAGTGATTTGTTCAATGCCGGTAATAGTGCGTTCAATTTCTGCAGCGCTTATTTTGATGCCGCCCAGGTTCATCGTGTCATCTACCCGCCCTAGAATGGAATAATAGCCATTAGGGTAACGTCTTAACTGATCACCGTGTCGTCGGAGGATTTTTCCCTGCCATAAAGGCATGTCTGCGTAATAAACCTGATGATGATCGGCGTTTAGCAGACAGGTTGACAAACCAAGCGAGGGAGGAATGATAGCAACTTCGCCTGTGTTAGCAAAATGACCTTCTTCATCGATTAACACAAAATCTAATCCCATCGCGGGTGTTGAAAAAAGAGAAGGGCAATTATTTTCAATGACGGTGCTAGTAATATACGCACCGCCAATTTCCGTTCCTCCACAATATTCAATGACGGGTTTGTAGCCAGCGAGAGACATGAGATAAAGCATGTCTTCCGGATTTGAACATTCCCCTGTAGAGCTAAAAACCTTGATTGCGCGCCAGTCGAGTTTTTCCATACAGCCAGATTGTCGCCAGGCTGCTACCAGAGTAGGCACAACGCCCAGCATGGTAACACGTGCCCGTTCAACAAATAGACCAAAATCGCGGTTTTTGGGAGCGCCCTGATAGAGCGCAATCGCGGCATGGTTCATCAGCGCAGCAAAGATAAGCCAGGGACCCATCATCCAGCCTAAATTGGTTGGCCAGCAAAGTACGTCACCAGGTTGGATATTCTGGTGAAAATAAGCATCACTTGCTGCTTTGATCGCGGTGGTATGGTTCCATGGAATTGCTTTAGGTTCCCCGGTAGTGCCCGAAGAAAAAAGAATATTACAGGCGGACATCGGTTCACACGAAAATGAAGAGAAGCGGGTATCCTCAGTTAAAAAATCATTCCAGGCAATATCGCCTGGACGCAATTGCAAACTGATTTTATCCGCGTGAGGGAGAACCAGAATTTTTGCAGCATTCGCCTTGCAAACTTTTTCATAAAGGGGGAGAGTTTTGCCATCCCAAAGAATCTGGTCTTGAGTGAATACCGCTTTCGTTTTTGCAATGTTAAGTCGTATGGCCATTTCATGGCTGGAAAAACTGTCTGCAATGGAGACAACTATGCCGCCCATTTTGATAATGCCGAGGTAAATTGCGATGGCATAAATATTCATGGGCATGGCGATACCGATTGCGTCACCTGTCACAAAGCCATGCTTGATTAGACTGTTTGCAATGCGATTCGATAAACCATTTAACTCACCATATGTCAGATGACATTTATTTTTTTTCTGATCTTCGTAAATAAGGGCCGTTGCCTCAGACGGTGCACCAAAACAGCTATCTGCAATATTCAGTTTTGCTCCGCTCAACCATTGTGGCGATTCAACACCCCGTTCCAGATGACAAATGCGATCCGGTTTTTTTTTAAAAACAATGTTTAATTGTGTGATGACCCGTTGCCAAAAGTCTTCATAGTGGTTCACTGTCCATTGATGAAAAGCTTTAATATCTTTTATCTTAACTGCGCCCATCAAAGCGGTAATATTCGCGCTCTGGCGGATCTCGGATGTCGGCAGCCATGCGGGAGCGGATTCGGGATGTTCGCGCCATTTGGGGAAGAGAGCGGAATAGAGAAGTAAATGCACACCGAAGGGATACGACGCTTCTGCCAGTATTTGTGAAACAGCCCGCCATGCCTCGGCTGGTGAAGGACTGTTTTTTAAAGGTGATTGAACTTTTTCAAAAAGCTCCTTGGCATTATCCGTGTTTAAACCCGCTTTACTCAGTTGATCGATGGTGATAGTGCTGTTCATCCTTTGTCCTTGCCGCTTTCTATTTTCATCATTGTAGATAATGCTATACTACGCGCCTTCAAAACGGGAGGCCATGGTATGCAAAAAAAAGCGATTATTTTGTTTTCTGGCGGACTTGATTCAACTACCTGCCTTGCTATTGCCCAATCGCAAGGATACGCCTGTTATGCTTTAAGCTTTGCGTACGGACAAAAACATCATGTTGAAATCGAACGGGCCAAACAGATTGCCCACTCTTTTGGTGTTGTTACGCATCAGGTTTTTGTCCTCCCGCTGGAACAGATACGCGGCTCTTCTTTAACAGACGGCGATATGGTGGTGCCGGACTATCAGGATGGAAGCGCCATACCAAATACTTATGTCCCTGCACGGAATACGATTTTTCTTTCTTTTGCGCTGGCGTGGGGTGAGGTGCTGGGTGCGCATGATATTTTTATGGGAGCGAATTATCTGGATTATTCCGGTTACCCTGACTGTCGCCCTGATTATTTGCATGCCTTTGAAACAATGGCGAACCTCGCTACTAAAGCTAGTGTAGAAGGCCAGCAATTTAAGATCCATGCACCCTTACTCAAAATGCATAAGGCAGAAATTATTCGTGAAGGCCTGCGCTTAGGTATTGATTACAGTCATACAGTATCCTGTTACAGAGCTGACAGGATGGGCCGGGCTTGCGGGAAATGTGATAGCTGCACCTATAGGAAAAAAGGATTCGAAGAGGCGAAGGTACCCGATCCGACGATCTATTATGGAGTTTGAGTTATCAGAAACAAAAAAGCCATGCTAAAAGTAGCATGGCTTTTAAACTCCAGAAAGACTAGTCTAACATTCCGTATTGTTTTAATTTTTTCCTCAATGTTCCGCGTGAAATACCGAGGATATGAGCCATTTTTACCTGATTGTAGTGGGTATGATTAATTAATACTTCAAGCAGGGGGCGTTCGATCTCTTCAAGTAAAATCGAATAGAAATCAACAGGTTGTTCATTACCTATATTAGAAAAGTAGTTACGTAAGGTATCTTTTACTACCTGTTTTAATGTAATCGTCTCCAAATCTTCGGTCATAACTGATTTTTTATTCATAAATAAAACTCCATACCTTCCCTAGTTTTAATTATATCTCTCCATGAGTCACAACTGATCAAATGATCTCCATTTTTCAATGGAGATCATACACGCTAGCCGGGTTTACAGCTACACTTAAGAGGCTAATTCAGTTACTTGATTAAAGCTAACTGCATCATCTATTCTATCCAGGATTTCTGGCTTGGGTTCTTGAATGGCTGGTGCGTTTTTAGTCGTAGACTTTTTAGATTTGGTTTTTGTTTTTGCTTTAGTTTTAGCGGCGATAGCTTTCTTGGAATTTTTTGCCCATTCTTTTTCAAACTGGCTTAAATGTTTATCCAGCGCGGACAGCTTGGCTTGAGCTTGTTTTGTGCTTTCAAGTGATTGTGAGATTTCTTGCAGCTGTTTGTTGATCACAGAGAATGCTTTAAAGATTTCTTTGTGCGATTTGTTGGCTGCGTTCAATTGTTTTTTTCCAGCGGGCGTTTTTATTTTTTCTGCTGCCTTAATGCGTTTTTCAGCGTTATTTGCCTGGCTTTTAATCTTGTTCAAGGCCGCTTTTAATTTATTTTCTTTCTGCGCGAGAGACTTGATCTCTTTACCCAATTGCGTGGCTAATTTTGACGGCGTGAGCAAAAAATCCTTTTCTTTTTTTTGTATGGAGGCAACAAAAGCGTTATTTTGTTGTCGTTTAGCAGTGCCCTTTGCAGCTTTTTTTCGTGACATATACGGTTATCCTCATGAGATCAATAGACTAAGAATGTTGAATGTTAAAATTTAACATCGAATCAGTTTAAAAGTCTACAGATTGAAATGATTGCATAAACTTTCCTGCCGCTGCGCCGAGTTTTTATAAAATGAGCGAGGAGGGTTCTAGCTCTATCATCATGTGATGGCTGAACTGCGGCAGAAAGAAGGGGAAATTTGGCTGGCGTAACAAGGCACAATGTATCGATTCGCGAAAGCTGCAACTCAACGTGCATTGGTATTGATTTACCTTTGATAACTATTTAAAGTACCATATTACTCAAAAATTAGCCTGATTATTATTCCGGTTTTAGGAGTTTTAATAGATGAGCCGCGCGAGTTTGAAAGAACAATTACAAGCAGTCGCTTCCCAGTTATCAGATACGTTGGGGAAGGAGCAACCTGCTACCAAAAGACAACTTCGCCAAACCGTCAAACCTAAGAAGCCCAAACCCAAATGGCTGGACTACGTTCAGTATGGTGTTGAATTATTGAAATTATATTTCCCTGCAAGTTTTAAATCCGGCGGTGAAGTGAAGCCTTTAAAAAAGGGAATAAAGCAGGACTTAGTAAAACGTCTTAGCACGCTTGACAGTATTGTGACAGAAGATAAGGCCTGTATGGTTAAAAGCCTTGCGTATTATGTGAATACGGCCGCTTACCACAAGAGTGTCGTGGAAGGGGCAACGCGTATTGATCTGGATGGAAATCCTGCGGGTGCTGTTTCTGCTGAAGAAGCAAAATATTCGATTGAACGCCATCAGGCAAAGTTAAAAGCCAAACAGAATGCTGTCAGTACTGCCTCTGTAGCGGTGATGGAAACAACTGCGGAATAAACGAAGATAACTAAATTAAATAATAAAATTTAACCAGCACCCATTTATTCTTTTTCTAAAAAAAACGAGGCTCGTATGCAGCATCTGTCCCGCCGCATTTCCCCTGCTACCTTATTCATGCTGAGCATGAATGGAATTATTGGTTCGGGGTGGCTGTTTGCGCCTCTGTATGCTGCAAAAATTGCAGGGCCGGCTGCGATTATTTCCTGGATGATCGGCGGCTTTGCTGCCATTTTAATTGCTTTGACTTTTGCCGAGCTATCAACCATGTTGCCGGTAGCAGGTGGCTCAGCCCATATTCCTCAATTGAGCCACGGTGCGTTTGCGAGCTTTATCCTAAGCTGGATTGCATGGATTACTTCATTAATGCTGACACCCATCGAAGTACAGGCGGTGTTGCAATATGCCTCTCTGTTTTTTCCCGCCTTAATGCATGAAACGGCAGGTACAGCCACTTTAACCCTGTGGGGCTACGGTTGGGCGGGTATATTAATGTTGTCGCTTTGTATATTGAATATTGTGAGTTATCAGGGATTAGTGCGTTTTAATTTCATTTTGTTTGTTTTTAAATTTTCTGTGATGATTTTAACGGTTTTCGCTATTCTTCATGTCCGTTTTAATCCTGCCAATTTTTCAGGAATGATGTCATCAACGCTTTCAATCCATGGGTGGCAATCCATTTTAAGCGCCGTTGCAACAGGTGGCGTGGTACTCGCTTTCAACGGTTTCAAAAGCGGCGTGGAAATGGCTGGCGAGGCAAAAAAGCTTGCCATAGCCATCCCGTTAAGTACGGCTGGTTCAGTGCTCGCTTGCCTCCTCTTGTATTTGGGGTTGCAAATTTGCTTTATTGGCGCGCTTGATCCCGCGGCACTTGCAGGGGGATGGCGAAATCTCAATTTTACAGGCGATATTGGGCCTTTTGTGGGTTTGGCTGCTGGGCTTGGACTGGTTTGGTTGCTGAAGTTGCTCTATGTTAATGCAGTGATTTCTCCTTTGGGTGCGGGCCTCATTTATGTAACGGCTACAGCCCGTATTCTCTATGCAATGAGCCGTATCGGCTATGTGCCAAAGTTTCTTTCACGGCTCAATCATCAGCGTTTCCCAATCTGGGCCATTGTTGCCAATTTTCTGTTTGGTATGCTTTCGTTTTTACCGTTACCGGGCTGGCAGGCGATGGTAAATTTTCTGGTTTCTGCAGTTGTCATTACCTATGCAATGGGCCCCATCGCGCTCATGTGCTTGCGATTAACCTTGCCCGATAAGGAGCGCCCTTTCCGACTGCCCGCAGCGAACATACTTTGTTTGGTTGCTTTCTATTGCTGCAATCTTTTTAGCTACTGGACAGGCTGGGAAACTATTTCCAAGTTGGGGATTACGCTCCTCGTCGGCATCTTCCTTTTTGCAATGGCCTATCTGCGCGGCAGTGTGAAAATGGAAAAGCAGGAGCTCAAGTCAGCTTACTGGATGATCCCCTACTTATTGGGTCTAGTGAGTATTTCTTATTTAGGATCTTTCGGCGGCATCAACCTGATCCCGTTTGGCTGGGACTTTCTGGTGATCGCGCTCTTCAGCATCGGCATACTCTATATGGCGATTAAGAGCCGCGTTGTACTCAGTGCTGAAGATATGAAAAAGTTCCTGGTTTCTGAATCGCTAGTCGCGGAACGTGTCTGAAAAGTAATATAAACAGTAGGATAATGGCTTAATATTGCTTTAATCTTATTGATTTATTATGATGGAAAACCTAAAAATAGGGGCCAATAGGATTGAAGGCATGAATTCACGCATCGAACAGGCTATAACAAAAGATATTCCGCTGACAGCTGATATTATTGAAGCCATGTTGGCAACACCCAACTCTCCGCTTAAAGCAGATTTTAATGCCATATGTTCGCAAATTGCTCTCTTGAACGAATCCGAAAAAGAAAGGTTTATTCAGAGCCTTATCCGTACTTCCATTGAATCCAAGCGAGAAATGCTAAATGAGCTAGCCCATGCCAATGCGATGAGAGAAAAAGCATGGCATGCGGAAGAGCGCCATATACAGGACCTCGTGCAGCGTGCTGCACAGCAGCGACTTGCTGAATCAGGCGCTGGCTTTAGCTCCCGAGTCGATATAATGGAGGCCTTAACCAAACTGGCTTTACAGCTTGATCCGCTGCGTCAGACACAAAACGCATTACAAAATGCGATCGCTCATCAACAGCAAGTGGTTCAGCAATGGCAAAACCTGCAACAGCAATTTGCTACTGACATGATTAACCAGCTAACTGCACAGACAATAACATTAAATGATGGCTCAACTGTTTCCTTGGCGTTAACTGATGAAGAAGCCAGTGATTTGCGCGAACGTTTGGAATCCGAACCAGTCGTGACAGAAGTACTGGATAGGCTGCCTCACGTGGCGGAACACTTAAACCAACTAGCGGAAAACAAGTTGAATAAACTACGCGAAGCCAACACTGAGATCGCACCGCAGCATATTATTCAAGCGAAACAGGAAGCTGCGCAGGAAATGCATTTAACAGATGAAAAGCCTCTTCATCATAGATTGATAAAGATTGTTCCTACCATTGCCAACAGTTTGAAACGCAAACTGGGTGAAGACAAGCTCCAGCAAATAAAGTGGGAAAAGCCAAAACGGGGTATTTTTGGCAATATCAATGACATCGTTAATAACATGCAGGATTTTAAAGCGTTGAGGAAAAAAATTCATGATATGACCCTGCAATGTATTGCTGCGGATATCCAGGAAAAGCATCATCGTAACGAATATAATAAATGTCAGGATGCAACTGAAGCCGTACTTGAGCAACTCGCCTCTCTGTTGATGAAGGAACCTCAACACGCAGATCTTTTGAAAGATATCCTCAAGATAGCATTCCCAGCGCCTGTTTCTGATGTTAGACCGCAGCTCAGAATTTAAAAGAATACTGATTAAAAAGCCCGCTCATCGGGCTTTTTCTTTTTAACAGCGGTTTAGAACACCAAGTACAACAGAACATAGGCATTTCATAAAATCAAAGATTGCTTTTCTGGCTGGTTTTATGAAAATAGGTTTTCTACCTTTAGCCCTGGTGACAGGGTCATTCAAATATGTTTTCTTATGGAAGGATGAGTATGGACAGCATAAATGACATAGTAAAAATTATGTCCCTGGAATCAGGTATTTTGCAAATTACCTTAAACCGCCCCGAACAGCTTAATGCGTTAAACCGCGAAGTCTTACAACGTTTATCCCAGATTTTTCATGAAGCCAAACACGATCAATCCGTGAGAGCAATTTTGCTGAGTGGTGAAGGTAAAGCTTTTTGTGCCGGTGCTGATATCAAACAATTGGCTGCGTTAAAAGGCCCGGACGGTGTAGCATTTGCCCGGTTTGGACAGTCCGTTTTTAGAAGCCTGGAAATGCTGGGCAAACCTTCGGTAGCGGCAGTGCATGGATTTGCTTTTGGTGGCGGCTGTGAGCTTGCTATGGCGGCGACCTTGCGCCTTGCAGCTAATAATGCAGTATTTGGTCAGCCTGAAATCAAGTTGGGTGTCATACCTGGTTTTGGTGGCACACAGCGGCTTTCCCGCCTGATCGGCAAAGGACGTGCGCTGGAAGTATGTTTAACCGGGCGGCGCTTTAGCGCAGAAGAAGCTTTTCAGTGGGGGTTGATAAATGAATTAACTACGCCCGAAAATCTGCTCGCTAGGGCAAAAACACTGCTGGTGGAACTGGTGAAGCTGGGTCCTATAGCAATGGAAAGTATTTTGACAGTGATTCATCAGGGATACGATTTGTCACTTGAGGAAGCCTTTGAACTGGAAGCATCCCACTTTGGTATTTGTTGCACCACTGCGGACAAGCGTGAAGGGGTTAATGCCTTTCTGGAAAAACGGACGGCAGTATTTAGTGGGGAATAAGGATGAATACTTACAGTGAGGTTCTATTTGAGGAAACAGCAGGCGCAGGCGGTCATCTTGGGTTGATTACATTAAACCGACCCGAAGTATTGAACTCGCTCAATCATAGCATGATCAATGCTATGTACGGGCAGCTGCAAAAATGGGCGGTCGCAGATCACATTAAGGCCGTTATTATACGCGCTGCGGATGGAAGAGCATTTTGCGCCGGTGGTGATTTACGTTCAACCTATGATCGTTTTAAAAAACATGATCCGTCACTAGCGAATTTTTTTCGTGACGAATATCAGCTAAACCGTACGATATTTCATTATCCTAAACCCTATGTGGCTTTGCTTGACGGGATCACCATGGGTGGCGGCGTCGGTATTTCCATTCACGGCTCCCATCGAGTGGCGACGGACCGCCTGCTGTTTGCCATGCCGGAAACCGGCATTGGTTTTTTCCCGGACGTAGGTGGAACTTATTTTTTGCCGCGTTTGCCGTCAAAGATTGGTTTTTATCTGGGTCTCGTTGGCGCAAGAATAACGAGTGATGACTGTGTTGCACTGGGCATCGCTCAGCATCAAGTCCCCCGTGAGAAACTGGAAGACATTATTCAGGGCATCGCAGAACAGTCTTTTTCTAATGATGCGCGGCAGTCTGTCTCAGAAGTGATTGCGCAATTTGCGACGCCCGCTAAGCCATCGCCTTTGATGGAGCAGCAGGATGCTATTCGCCAATGTTTTTCTGTGAATACGGTGGAAAATTTGATAAAAGCTTTACATGAATGTTCGAATCCCATTTGCCAGGAATCCGTAGCGGCGATTCTTAAAAAATCACCCACTAGTCTTAAAATTACGCTGCGTGCTTTGCAGGAAGGGGCGAAACTGGATTTTGATGCTTGCATGCGCCAGGAATTTCGACTGGTATGTCGCTTTCTGCAAGGAGATGATTTTATTGAAGGGATACGTGCTGTGATTATTGATAAAGACCAGACACCTCATTGGAAACCCAATAAACTTGAAGCGGTTTCTTTAGATGAAGTAGAAAAGTATTTTGCGCCTGTCACTCACGAGCTTGTTTAGTAAAAGGGGCTCGAAATGAGCGTATCCTTGGATATCTAATTGATAATCCTACATAAAAAGCAGACCCATGTATGCAAGCTCAATCTACACTTATACCGGAATTGATTATGGTCTATACTAATCTTATAAGGTAAAAAATGATAAAAGGAGGTAAAAAAAGCTAACTATTAACCCGGCGTAAATTACCTAATAATTAGAGTAAAAACGAGGGAGGTAAGTATGTTATCTGTTCAGATTACGATTCGCGATATTCCCTTTTCTGCTGCTTTAGAAACCCATCTTCGTAAACGAGCTGAAAAATTAAAACAATTCTATGATCGTATTTCCAGTTGTCGTATTGTGCTCGAATTACCCAAAAAGCATTTACATCATGGCAAGCTATATAATGTACGTATCGATGTAGCTGTGCCGGGTAAAAAACTGGTCTCTACGTATAAATACGATAAAGATCCCTACGTGGCGATTCGAGACGCATTTAACGCAATAGCAAGGCAGCTTGAAGAGCATTCACGCAAACGTCATGGACGTATTAAATCGCATGAGGAAGTGCAACATGGTTATGTTGCGCGAATGCTTCCAGAAGAAGGTTTTGGCTTTATCAAAGGTCATGATGGAACAGAATATTATTTTAGTATTACGAACGTGCATTACCCTTCCTTTGAACAGCTAGCGGTAGGCGATGCAGTTGAATACATTGCTGAGCTGATGAACGACGGATGGCAGGCTCACCATGTTATCCGTGAACGCAACCACGCTGAGGTTATATAATAAATACATACATGATGGGCACTGGCACTGCGAAGATTAGCAGTGCCAGCTAAGCTTTTATATATAAGCTATCTTTTATGCGCAGGCTTCATCTTCATTAGATTTAGGTGGTACATAAACCTGTCCTTTAGCTATCATTTCCGCTTGCCCCGTTTTAGAAAATTGGGCTTGCTCAGCCGGTATTGTGTTTGCCGTGGCCGCACTCGCTGCTTTTCCATAAGCACATAATAGTAATAAGATTATTAATGACAGCATGGATGGCGATAATTTTATTGACCTTGTTCGCATAGCGCGCTTCCTCACATGTGTAACTATTAGATTAATTATAGTCAATTATCAATATATAGTTCATTAATTGTGCACCTCTAAATACTGCTATAAATACAGATAGTTAATCATGCCGATTGGATAAAAACTTAAACTGTCTCTTGCAAGACAACTGTATTACCATTGATAATTCTGCTGCAGCTTAAGAGTCATGCGGGATGAAAAAATTTGTAATAGGAAATTAGATAAGGAGCGAACCCATGCAATTGATTAATCGTTTAAATAGCATTATTTCAGAACATCACTTACTAAAGCACATGTTTTATCAGGCATGGTCAAAAGGTGAATTAAGTCGTGAAATTCTGCAGCGCTATGCCGCGCAATATTATAACCAGGTGCAATCCTTTCCGCGTTTCATTTCGCGAGTTCATACAGGTTGTCCCGTAATTGAAGCCCGAAAAGTTTTACTGGACAATTTGGTTGATGAAGAAATCCATGGCACTGACCACCCTGCTTTATGGATGCAGTTTGCAGAAGGCATGGGTGCTAGCCGAGATATGGTCGCAAACGATGCACCCATTGCCGAAACACAAGCAATGGTAGACAAATTTTATGAATTGGCCGAACGTGACTGGCGTGATGGTTTATGTGCGTTATATGCGTATGAATGCCAGGTACCTGAAGTTTCGGCTTCCAAAATCGCCGGTTTGAAACAATTCTATGGCATTCATGAGGAACGTACGCTGGAGTTCTTTACCGCTCACCAGAAATATGATGTTGAACATTCAGAACAAGTAGCAGGCTTGATCGAGCGTTACGTAGAGCCTGAACGCGCAGAACGAGCTACACGTGAAGCGGCTATTGCATTGTGGCAATTTTTGGATGGAATGTGCAGAGTCGGCAATATAGCCTGCTAGCGGAGGCGCTGTTGTTATATAATTAGAATAATCGAAAGCATGGATTTATGCACATGGATGTGGCTAAACCTAAAGATTATTCTGGATTGCGTTTTCTTTATCTTTTTGATGTTCCTCTCACCATCATTCTTTTCGTGTTATCTATTTTCCTTTGGTTGAAACTGTGCCAAACCGAGTTCGGTCAGATTGCTCGCGAAATAAAATCATTCAGTAGGATCATGAAAGGCGAGATCAAGAATGTGTTTGCTAAGTTATGGAAGAAACAGCATGGACAATGAAACGCTGGAAAAAATCAGAAAATTAACGGCAGATTATGCTACGCAACTTCCGGCCAAAGTGCGCAAGATAGAAATGGACTGGTTCGGCGTTAAAGAAACCGGCAGCAAAGTTCTGCTTGAACGACTGATAAAGAATGTGCATTCGCTCTGTGGGACAGCAGGTACATATGGTTACACCCTGGTTAGTGAAGCTGCTCGCACTATCGAGCAGTGCCTGCGTAAAATTGAATCTGAAGGCATAGTCAATCAGCTTGAATTAGATGATCTCATTCAGGATTTAAACCAGTTAATTTTGATACCGCTACAGAAAAGTATTGAACAGGCTCCTGTTATTAATTTGAATAAGGAAGCACGCCTGCTTTATTTCGTAGGAAGAGAGCAGGATAAATTCAATAAACAGATAGAGCCTATACTGCAATTTAATTACGCGCTTAAATTGTTTACGAGCGTGGATGAATTTATAGCTGCCGTTCATGCGGACAAACCTGATTTTATCCTGATTGATATAGAGTTGGCGACTAAAATCCCGATTGAAACGATAAGACAGTTCAGGGATGAATTGGTGTTGGTAGTTTATATGGCGAGTGAAGACGATCTTGCGACGCGTCTTTTTAATGTCAGGCATGGCGGTCATGCGCTTGTCACCAAACCAATCGATGTGGATGCACTTTTAAGAATACTTGATAATTTATTTGAAGCGCGCCGCCCACAAAACGAACGTATTCTGATCGTTGATGATTCCATTTTTCTTGCCAATTATTACGCTATTTTGTTAAAGCAGGCGGGCATGATTACTGCAAAGGTCATTGATGCAAGAAATTTTTTATCATGCTTGCTGGAGTTCCAACCGGATCTTATCCTGATGGATATTAATATGCCATTCTGTACCGGCACAGAGCTTGCGCAAGTGGTCCATCAGCAGGAAAATTTAAGCGGTATTCCTATTATTTTTCTGTCATCAATTGTTGAGAAAGCTGTCCAACTGGACGTTTTAAGTCTTGCTGGCGATGATTTTTTGACTAAGCCGATTGAGCCGGCGCATTTAGTGGCAGCTGTGCGCAATCGTCTGATGCGCTCTCGCATGCTAAGAGCACGTATGATGCGTGATAGCTTAACAAATTTATATAATCACACGATGATTCACCACCACCTGGAGCGCGAAATGCTAATGGCGGAGCGTTATAAAAGAGAAATGTGCGTGGCCTTGTTGGACATCGATTATTTCAAGGCAATCAACGATACCTATGGCCATCAAATAGGCGATAAAATGCTCAAAGAGTTAAGCCTATTTTTACAAAAGAAATTACGCAAAAGTGATTTGATTGGCCGTTATGGCGGAGAAGAATTTTTGGTGATATTACCCAACACCAACATGGAGGCAGGTATAGCTATTATTGATAACTTAAGAGAACGATTTAGCAAAATATCGCATAAGGCGGGTAATAAGGAGCTGTTTATAACGGTGAGCGGCGGAATAGCAAATTACCCTCGTTATGACAAGGTTGCATCCCTGGTAAAAGCGGCTGATGATGCCTTATACCTTGCCAAGGAGCAGGGGCGTAACCGTATTGTCAGCATGGCATAAGTATTAAACCAACGCAGCCAGATGATCCAAGAGCGTTTGATAAACTATGTCATCACCGCGCAGGAAGACTAGCGTAGCGATCATTTTATTTTTCATTTAAAAAGATTTACAGTACAACTAACAAGTTATTACACAAGTTATCCCCAGAAATTGGGGATAAGTAAGTAAATGACATGTCTTGTCAGCGACTAAAATGCGTTGCGACTGCAAGGCAGCTATAAAGCAAAAGGAATAGGTATGACTGATATTTACCCTCTTTTACCCCGTGTTGCAAACACAGCTTATGTTACTACAGCAAAATATCGCGAGTGGTATCAGCGTTCTCTAGATGATCCAGAAGGGTTTTGGGGTGAGCAGGCAAAGCAGTATATCAGTTGGTTTGAACCATGGGATAAAGTATTAAGCGGCGGTTTTGACCGGTTGGATGTACGCTGGTTCCAAGGCGGCAAGCTGAATGCGGCTTATAACTGTCTTGATCGCCATCTTCAAAAGCGTGCCCAGCAGCCGGCGATTATCTGGGAGGGAGACAATCCAAACGAATCGGCTATTTTAACTTATAAGGAACTCTATGACCGGGTGGGAAGGCTTGCCAACGTATTGAAACGATATGGCATTAAAAAAGGCGACCGGGTTTGCATTTATCTACCAATGATTCCCGAGGCGGTAATTGCTATGCTCGCCTGTACGCGTATTGGTGCAATCCATTCTGTGGTGTTTGCTGGGTTTTCGGCTGATAGCCTGAAAAACCGGATTCTGGATGCGGGTTGTACCCTGGTAATAACGGCAAATGAAGGTATAAGGGGAAACAAAGCCATACCTCTTAAAGAAAATGTGGACAAGGCCCTACGGGATTGTCCTGATGTCAGCACCGTTATAGTAGTGAAGCGTACAGAGACATTAGTACCCTGGGAGCATAAGCGGGATATGTGGTATCACAATCTTATTGCGGAGGCGCAGGTAGAATGTTCTGCTGAAATCATGGACGCAGAAGATCCACTCTTCATCCTCTATACCTCCGGCTCAACAGGAAAACCAAAAGGCATTCTGCATGGTACAGGCGGCTATCTTGTCTATGCGGCGATGACCCACAAATTAGTATTTGACTACCATAATCGGGAGATTTTCTGGTGCACAGCGGATGTGGGCTGGATTACGGGTCATACCTATAGCGTCTATGGCCCGCTGGTAAACGGTGCCACCATCGTGCTATTTGAAGGAGTGCCGCATTATCCTACTGCTGCCCGCTACTGGGAAGTCATCGATAAACATAAGGTTAATATTTTTTATACTGCTCCTACGGCAATTCGTGCGCTGCGGCGAGAAGGCGATGAATGGGTGAAGCGTACCAGCCGGAAAAGCCTGCGGATATTGGGTACAGTAGGTGAACCGATTAATCCTGAAGCCTGGGAGTGGTATTACCATATTGTTGGTGAAGATCGCTGTCCGGTTGTGGACACATGGTGGCAAACAGAAACCGGCGGCATCATGATTACACCACTGCCAGGAGCAACGCCCCTTAAACCCGGTGCAGCAAGTTGGCCGTTTTTTGGTGTAGAAGCAAAAATTGTAAATGACGAGGGCGCGCCGGTGCCGGAAGGAGAAATGGGAAATTTGGTTATCACCCAGCCCTGGCCAGGAATGATGCAAACGGTTTATAACGATCATGAGCGTTTTGTAAAGACGTATTTCGAAACGTTTCCAGGTCAATATCTTACTGGCGATCAGGCATCCAGAGATGCAGAAGGGTATTTCTGGATAGCCGGACGAAGCGATGATGTGATTAAAGTTTCTGGTCATCGCATCGGTACAGAGGAAGTCGAAAGTGCGCTAGTGAGCCATGCGATGGTTTCGGAAGCTGCGGTCGTATCACGACCTGACCCAGTAAAAGGGCAGAATATCTATGCATTTGTGACCTTGAAAACAGACGCAAAGCCTTCTGACTCGCTTAAGAGTGAATTAGTGCAGGTGGTTCGTGATGTGATTGGCCCAATTGCAGCGCCGGGTTATATTCAATGGGCAGAGGAATTACCCAAGACGCGTTCAGGAAAAATCATGCGGCGACTGTTAC
Organism: Aquicella lusitana; assembly: GCF_902459475.1. Taxonomy (NCBI): domain Bacteria; kingdom Pseudomonadati; phylum Pseudomonadota; class Gammaproteobacteria; order Legionellales; family Coxiellaceae; genus Aquicella; species Aquicella lusitana. The sequence goes on from NZ_LR699115.1 coordinate 46,140, forward strand.
GGAAAATTGCGAATAATGAGGTAAAAGACATGGGTGATTTGTCGACGCTTGCCAATCCCGTTGTTGTAGAGGATTTAATAAAAAAACGGAACAAATCAGAAGTGGAATAAATAATTACTGAACTTTGGCCATTTTGGATAAATGATACTGATTCTACGGAAAATGGCTGTCATCTTCTACGGAAAAATGCTGTCATCCTGAGCGTAGCGCACTACTGTCCGGTGAACCTGTATCATAAATAAACAGGCCTCCTTGAAATTAAATAAATAGGAGGCTTGTATTGTCTATTGCGATATTCTGCAACATGCAAATTATGTCTGATCCAGACTAAAACGAGATGTAATGAACGTTTCTCATTTGAAACATTTTTAAATATCTGTATCAATATAAAAGCAATCAAGGCTGTTGCTATTTGAATTTTAACCGCATTAGAAGATCGGCCCAGAAATTTTTTAAGTCGAAGATTTTGCTTGATCCATTTAAAAAATAGCTCTATTTCCCATCGGGCTTTATAAAGCTTAGCAATATTTTCTGCTGGTAAATCTTTCAAGTTAGTTACCAAAATAAGAGGAGTTTTTCCTTCTCTTTTTACACTTATATATCTCAGCGTCTCGCTATATTCCATGCGTTTTCCACCACGCGGAACTTTATTTGAAATTCTAAAAAGACAATCTTGTAAGATGGGTTCGCGAGTATTTTTTTGCCGGCTTTCTATAACAATGGCCGCATTCTTCTTTAATCGAGTCACAAAATAAGCCTGCCTTTTGTTGATGCTCCACCACCAATTGTAATCGTAGTAACCTTTATCAAACACATAAAGGGTGTTTTTAAGGATTGGCCATTTTTGTCCCATCGTCGCATCATTACAATTTGGATGACTCAACTTCATCCTTAAGGGCAAATCTAATCCTAAATCATATTCAACATGTAGTTTTAATCCTTGTATATGCCGAGTCGCATATTGCTTTGACCACTCATCGTACCCTTGGCCTCTTAGCTGTATCGGGCTACTATCTAATATCCTGATTACTTTTTTTATTTCTTTATGTTTTTTCCTGGGTAACAAAGACATAAGCTGTTCTAATATCCAAAAGAAACTTTCGGCTGGTCGTTTTCGATTGGCATCACTTAAGGTCGAGCGTTTTACTTGCGTTTTTATACCAATTTTTTGACTGTTTATCGCAACCTCTAACGTGCGTAAGCTTTTAATTTCATTAATATGTGCATAAATCATCGTTTTTAAATGTTCAAATGTATTAAATGATTCATAACGATGATCAGATCGAAAGCGTTCTATACATTCCTTCATTAATTTTTTTGTAACGGGTTTTAATAATCGTTGAAAAACGGTATCTTTCATCAGTTCGTCCTTGGTGCTAAATGTGGTGTTTAGCGCGCTATCATAGCGCTTTACCAAGGACGATCAATTTTTAATCTGGTTCACCGGACAGTAGTGGAGCGTAGCGAAGGATCTCTAAATGTACAATAAAAGATCCTTCGCTGCGCTCCATTACTATCCGGTAAATTTCTGTTCTCGTCCCGCGACTTGTTCGAGGGATCCATCAAATATTTAATGAGTTTCTTTATGAATGCTGCTTCTCGCCGCTTCGCGGTGTCTGGATCCCGCTGACAAGCAGCGGGACGACGGCGGGCAAAATTCACCGGACAGTAGTGCGCTTCGCTCAGGATGACAAATTCGTGAACACTGCCAAAAATGGCCAAAGTTCAGATAATGGTGACCCGCCATTATTTTTTCTTTATATTGAAGGTCGTTATAGGGTACTGTATTTTCTATTACATCATTGACGTGAAGCGATTATGCAATCAAACCTGAAAATCAAACTGCTTGCTGACTGCCCTGAATATATTTCACCGCTTGCTTATTTGTGGTTTAACGAACTAGGTAAGGCATGGATTCCAAACGCGAGCGTAGAGCGTGCCAAAGAAACCTATCGTACGCACGCAAACAAGGACATCATGCCGATGACCTTTGTGGCGATTTATGAAAATAAACCGATTGCCATGGCTTCATTACGGGAAGACGATGGGATTGGCAATCATTTCTCGCCTTATCTTGGCAGCCTGATCGTACATCCCGATTACAGACGGCGTGGGATTGGGGAGCTGCTTATTAATCTCGTCAAGCAACAAGCAAAAGTGATGGGACATGACAAACTGTATTTGATCGCACTCGATCCTACTTTACCTAGCTGGTATACGCGGCTAGGCTGGAAATACATTGGCATGGATAAGTTATATCATCATCCCGTGACGGTGATGGAAATTGAACTGTAAAAAGCCTAATCATAAAAGCTATAAAAATCAATTGACTGCGACAATATAACGGATGATTGGATGGCGGAGCATTGTTAAGATTTCCTTTATGTTGGCTCTGTATAATAACTGTTCATTGTTGATACGAGCTACATCATTATGCTGCTTAAAGAATGGAAATCGGCGCATGGACCTATCCGTGTTGTGGATTTTAAACAAGATACTTCACTTAAAGATCCTTATGCCGCTTACGGGTGTATTGTGGTGACCACATGCAATTCTTCTACCATGATTGGTTCCCTGACCCATCTTGGTACGGAAGTGATGGATCAGGCAAATGATTTTGTCTGCTGCCTGGATGAGGTGCTAGGCGAAAATAAAGAAAAAAGCGCCGTGATCTTGGCAGGTGGATCAGGTTTGCCAGACAGCCAAGAATTGCATGATAAAATTTTGCAGGCATTAACAGATCGTCAATATAACATTGCTAAAGATACAGTAAAATCGCAGGGGTCCACGCAGTTTACCGGCGCACGGGGAAAAAAGTCGTTCTTGTCGCAAACAAAGTTAGCACAGCCTGCTACCGTTACTTTATTTTTAAATAAAGTTTCTATTCTTCGAGTAGTCTCGCCTACCCATGAAGAAATTACTGAGATTCAGTTTGATGCACCTGAAGAAGTAATATCGCGCACAGTTGAGCGTCAATTGTCATTGCCTTCTAAACCTCTTAATGCAAGTATTTCTTCTCTTGGGCTGCTTAATTCCAAGAGCAGTCAGCCACCCTGTAATGACGCAGCCCCACTAACTTACTCAATACCAAAATACCGCGACTAAACACCGCTGTTTAAAGAATTGTTACAATACCAAGCGCTGGTCAAAAATCCACAATAGCCTGGCCTCAAGTATTTTGTATTCTAGTAATTCAACTTTAAATGCATTATTCTCCGCAAACTGCGGGAAATATCCTGGCATTGAAGTCATCTGAAAAGTATTGGATGACAAAGTGAGACAAAAAGACGAAAGTGGAGACTTCCATGCAAACACGTCGAGTTGAAATCTTACCTTATGACCCCGAATGGCCCGCACTTTTTAAGGAAGAGGCCAAGCGGATTCAGACGGCGCTGGGTCATCACGTTACAGCAATACACCATATTGGCAGCACATCCATTCCAGAAATGCCAGCCAAACCCGTGATTGATATTTTGATTGAATGTGAAAGCATTGACGTTGTTCCTGTCATTGAACGCCAGCTGCTCACATTGAATTATGAACCATTGCGCCGGAATATCATTCCACATGTTAGCTTTTTTACTGCTCGCCAAGACGGCCTCATGCGTTATCACCTGCACCTTTTTGAAGTAGGTGATCCACAAATTAGGCGCCATATCCATTTTCGCGATTATGTAACGCATCACCCTGACGCTGCCAATGCTTACGCTGAATTAAAGAAAAAACTGGCCAAAGCGTACAGACACGATATTTACCAGTATGTTGCTGGTAAAGCCCAATGGGTGCAGGAAATGGATGCGAAAGCAAAACTGTGGTCAGAAAGACGTAAACACTTCCTGCCAGCGAATCGCGGTCCTGCTGCGCACTCATGGTCACGCGAGAAGATTGTCAAGGCAATGGAGGCTAATCTTAACGTTCATATGACTCACTTTGCTCAATATCTGAATCAGGTTGAGCTGATTCGCGTACCGAATTTTACACTCGTTAATGCAGGTTTGGCGGATGACACTTTCAATTATGCTATTGATGCGCATTTTCCCAGTGAAGAAGCCGAACAAAAAATTGAGGAAGTGACGGCTTATTTCCGCCAACGGCGCGTACCTTTTTCCTGGTGGATCAGTCCACATGATAAACCTGCTGACCTTTGCAGCAAGCTTGAACGAGCGGGCTATCACAATACGGAAAATAATGTCGCCATGTATTTTGAATTGGATTCATGGGATATTGAATCGTTGCAGGTACCTGAGCTGGAAATTGTGCGTGCATTGGATAAACAAACGCTGCGTGATTTTGCTCTGGTGCTCGCCAATGACAAAACGGCATTTGAAACTTATTTTGCCTGGGTTGCCGAAGTAGTGACTGAGGATGATCCCATTGAATATTATGTGGGATACGTAGAGGGTAAGCCGGTAGTGCGTGGTCTTTCCTGTTATTATGCGGGTGTGGCAGGCCTGCACTGGTTATCGACAGTGCCTGATGCGCGTCGTAAAGGATACGGTACCGTCATGCAGCAGTTTCGCTTAAAGCGCGCGAAAGACCTGGGATATCATATTGCTGTACTGCAAGCATCGGATGAAGGATTTCCATTGTATCAGCGTTTAGGGTACAAGGAGTGTGGTTATTTTCGTGAATTTAAAATCAAGACATCATAGTGGAGAGGACCAGCCATGCTGGATCTGAAAGCCATGCGTTTATCAGGCAGTTGGGTGGATTTGGAGCCTCTCGATGAAAAACACCGTGAAGCTTTGCGAGCCGTCTCCGTCGATGAGCGTATCTGGACTTATTTACCAAGCAACGATGCGGGGGCTAAGTTCGACTGTTGGTTCGAGAAGGCTATAAAAGGATGGCAGGAAGGCTTGCAGTTGCCTTTTGCTGTGATAAACAAGGCCGATCAGAAAATAATTGGCACCACCCGCTACTACGAGATTGCCCCCGAACATCATCGGTTAAGCATTGGCTATACCTGGTATGTGCAGGAAGTATGGGGATCAGCTGTTAATCCCGAATGCAAGTTACTGTTATTAGACCATGCCTTCGAGACACTAGGTGCAAATCGAGTAGCATTTTATACCGATTTGCGAAATGCCCGTTCATGTTCGGCAATTAAAAAACTGGGTGCCGTTGAAGAAGGTGTCCTGCGCAAACACATGGTGTTGGAAGACGGTCATGTGCGTGATACAGTCGTTTTTAGTATTATTTCATCGGAGTGGTCTGGCATTAAAACAAAGCTGATAGAACGGCTGGCAACGTTTAAAGTGAGGTGAGGTATGCGAATACATTACATAATTCATGCGTCTTTTGAGAAATTGGGGATGATTGAAAGCTGGATAGAAAAGAATCAATTTCAAGCATCCGGCACCCATACTTACAAAGGCGAAAAGCTCCCGGATGTTTCTGCATTTGATCTGCTTATTCTCATGGGTGGTCCGCAGAGCGTACGGAAATTGGATCAATATCCCTATCTGCGCGATGAGATTGCGCTGGCAAAAAACGCCATTCAACAAGGCAAAGCAGTATTAGGAATTTGTTTGGGCGCGCAACTGGTTGGGGAAGCATTAGGCGCAAGGGCTGAGCAAAGCCCCTGCAGGGAAGTTGGCATTTATCCTGTGCATGCTACACAGGAAGCGGCAGCAGATCCTTTTTTCAAACAATTGCCTAAAGCATTTGATGTTATTCATTGGCATAATGATATGCCGGGTTTGCCGAAAGGAAGCGTTTTATTGGCAAGTAGCGCAGGTTGCCCCCGACAAGCATTTCGATACGGGGATCGTGTATACGGGCTCCAATTTCATCTCGAAATAACCCCTGAGTTGATGCGCGATATGATTGAGCATTGCCGTGATGATTTAAAACCTTCAGACTATGTGCAGACGGCAGAGCAACTCGTTAATCAGGATGTCACTGCCATCAATCAGAAAATGGAGAAAATACTGGATTATTTGGCGAGCTGTATAGCGAAAACAAAGGTCAAGAGCACCTGAAAACCTATTTGTAATTGATAAGAGGATAGTATGAATAAACTGCTTCGTTTTCTGATGACAGGATTATTATTGTTAGTGCCTTTTTATGCGAGTGCTGAAACACTGGATGCTGATGCGGAAACAGTTAAGCAAGAAGTAACGGCATTGATGAAAGAACATGATATTCCTGGCGCGGCGGTTGAAATTTATGTGGATGGCAAGCCACGGTCCTATTATTTTGGATTTGCGAATCAGGAAAAGAAAACGCCTGTTACCAAACTAACCATTTTTGAAGTGGGTTCCATTACAAAAATCATGACCAGCTTGCTACTGGCGCAAGAAGTTGACGCAGCAAAAGTGCAGCTGGATGATCCTGTCACTAAATTCATGTCCAGCTTGCCTGGCGATTTCGACGATATGACGCTGAAGAGTCTCGCCACGCACGTATCGGGGCTGCCTTTTGATGCGCCTTCCATTCAAGATCAGACAGCGTTCGAAAACTATTTAGGTAAATGGAAACCTACCTATTCCGCCGGGGATAAATGGACTTATTCTAATGTAGGCATTGGTATGCTTGGCATGGCATTGGAATCAGTGACACATAAAAACTACAATCAGCTTTATCGTAGCCAGATTTTATCGCCATTAAAAATGCAACCCATTGCCTTAAGTGTCCCACAGCGATTACAGCGTTATTATGCGCAAGGCTATAATAAAGATGGAAAACCGGTCAATCCATTACAGCTAGGCTTGTTCGCTCCCGCTTACGGTTTTAAATTATCAGCAGATGATATGCACCGCTTTCTGGGTGCTGCGATTGGGCTGCCAGGCACACCAGAGCGGATTTTTTATCCTATGCGTATGACGCAGACTGCTTATGTGAAGTTAAATGACATGGACCAGGGGCTGGGATGGCTAATTCATCCTTTTACATCGGCTAATACCGCCCCTCTATTAAGTGATCCAGCAATGGAACTGGGCCCACTCAATGTAGTTGATGTTTATGATAAACCTGTTTTTAACGGGGAAGCATTGATTGATAAAACAGGATCAACGGATGGGTTTAGAACCTATATTGCTGTTTTACCTAACCGAAAATCGGGCATTGCTATCATGATTAATAAAAACGTGCCCGGCAACGCCGTTGTTCACACAGCACGAAAAATCCTGTTTGATTTGGCCAATGCCAGTGGCAAAGTGAATCACGAAACAAACAAACCCGAGTCAGCGCAAGGCTAACTCAATCTACATTCCTAAATCCAGGGTGGGCAAGCCATGCTGCTTACTCTGGAGACTGCTTGCCTAGCTCTCACCAAATCGTGACAGATTAAAAACTTTCCGGCAAGAAGGCAAAGCGTTAAAATACAAATTGCTAATATCAGTGCGTTAAGCAAACCTTTGCGTTATGGCGCACTTAAAGAAGTTACCCACTTTTTTCTGCCTTAGATAAGGATTTCAGGCAGATACTTAGCGCCAGGTTGAATTGCAGGCAGAATGATGAAAGGGATTTACTATTATGAAATTATCTATACTGCTCATGTGGTTTTTATGGATGGTGGGCGTTGCTCATGCACAGGCTTTACCTCAAACTGGGTCCGCGACACCTCAACCACCCACTTCGCCTCAATCTTTAACTTCATCGGTGCCGGTAGCCGTTGTTGCGACAGAGCCTGTGCCTGCTCCGATACCACCACCTGCGCCTCAACCGAATCCGGTGTCTTCGCTGCCCTTGCTGGAAGAAGCGACTATTGCGACCATTCATGAAGCAATCCAGACAGGAAAGCTGACCTGTGAACAGTTGGTTAATGCCTATCTTGACCGTATTAAAAATTACAACCTGAGTACCGCAATGATGGCACCCATCAATGCCATCACTGAAATTAATCCTTTTGTTTTAGAAGATGCAAAGCAGCTAGATAAGCAATATATGAACACGCATCAGCTTGCAGGCAAGTTGCATTGTATTCCAGTGTTGCTGAAAGATAATGTTGATACTTACGATATGACTTCAACGTCCGGATCTTTTGCTTTGCTGGGCAATCAACCCGTTAAAGACGCATTTTTAGTAAGCCAGTTGCGTAAGGCAGGAGCCATTCTTTTAGGCAAGGGCACGATGGATGAATTTGCTTCCGGACTTTCTGGTATTAGCAGCCGTAGCGGAAGGACGGGGAATGCTTATAATCCCTCACAAAATCCTGGCGGTTCGAGCAGTGGTCCTGCAGCTGCCGTCAGTGCAAACTTTGTCATGATCGGCATCGGCACGGATAATAGTGGATCAGTGCGTGTTCCCGCTGCTTTTAATGGCATCGTTGGTTTGCGTCCCACCATGGGATTGATTAGCCGCAGCGGTATATTCCCGCGCGGGAATATAGATGGCATAGCCGGTCCATTGACACGAACGGTCGCTGATCTTGCGACTGTTCTGGATGTGGTTGCACAGCCTGATCCCGGTGATAAAACCACGCTCAATATGCAACGGCCCGCTACTTACACTGCTTTTTTAAATGCGAATGGCCTGCAGGGTAAGCGCATTGGGATCATTCGACGAGCAGGTAAATTTGATCCGTATAAAAGCATGCCCAAGGAAGTTCAGGCGGAGATAGAAAAGGCGGTTGCAAAAATGCAGGAATTAGGCGCGACTGTGGTATTGGAAGTTAATTTGCCCGCCTTTAATAATGATCGCAAATTAAATGAAGCGGGCGAAGTGCAGGATGTGAATGAATACCTGGATACGTATCCTGCTACGAGGCGAAATTTTCGTGATATATGTGAATCGGATCGCACACGCACGTTTGGCAGTGTGAACGACTGCCTGCAGTTTATGAAGAAACTTCCCAAACGAAATAGCGAGCGCCACACTGAAGTACTTGAACTGTTAGCTAATAACAGACAATACGTGGAAAAAATGATGGAAACGGAGCATCTGGACGCACTCATGATGCCAATTGCTTCGACAGGGGTTGCTACTTATGATGATTTTAAAGTGAATACCTGGCAAGCGCCTGTCTCTTCAAACGCCGGACTGCCATCGCTTTCTTTTAACATTGGTTATATTAACCAAATGCCAGTGGGCATTGAGCTCATTGGAAAAGCCTACTCAGAAAATACCCTGATTGAAATGGCTTATGCATACGAGAAACATGCTCCACCACGATTAAAACCCATCCTGCCGGTCTCAAATCCATTTACTGCGTCACTCTCTATTGCAGGGATGAATAATTTATTTACTCTATTAGGTGCCCGCACCTATCAATATGTTTTAAAAAATGGCACAAGAGAAGATTTGACAGCAGAAAATTTTAGACGGATCGCTGCTGATACGTTGAGTAAATTCGCAGAAAAGAATGAAAATGTTCAACAACCAGTCGCAATTCAACAACAGGAAATTTAAATGAAATCACATGAAGCCTATCGCGGTATTTATTCACAGTATCTTAAACAGAATCAGTCGCGTTTTTTTGACGTTAATATAAATGAAATTATGGCTGATTTCGAAGAAAGGATACAGAGTTTCAAATTTGATCGAAAAGGGATAAAAGAAAAACCTGTTGTTCTAGATTTAGGATGCTATGATTTTCCGCATTATTATGCCATGTACGATTATTTCGAGAATTTTACTTATATTGGTGTTGAAACCCATCTTCCAAAAGAAATAAAAGCAATTGTGGAGCTTATTCAGGAAAAATATGGCAATTTTCATTTATTAAAAATGGATATTGCAGATCAGGAAAAACTTAAAAATAAATTGGCGGAACTAACAGGTCATTCAAAAGCGGATGTCATTCTGGTTGAACAGCTGGCTGTTCGTGACGAAGCAAATAGCAAAGAAACAGATCAGTTATTGAAGAATGTTATTCAGCATTTGGCGCCCGCTATTTTATCGGAGTCAGGCGTGCTTCATCTTGAAGCGGCTTCTTCTCATCAAATCGAGACGATAAAAAAATGGCTGGATGATGAACAAACGCGGGGACTCTATGATTATACTAAAAATGGCGACAATTTTCTCTGCTGGCGGGCAGGGATGGGCAAAGTTAAGGTAGCTGATTTTAATCCGTTATAAGCAAGGCGTGCTGATTTCATGAGAATATTTTTCTGGGTTATCCTGTATTTTTTTACACAGACTGCAGTAGCAGCAGGACCGCTTTCCCCTGTTGAGGAAAAGATGAAGAATTATATTGGCGAACATAAACAGTCACAAATTATCCTGCTTAAAAAACTAGTTAATATCAATAGCGGTACCATGAATATCCGTGGAGTGCATAGAGTGGGCGGTGTAGTACGTGCTCAGTTAAGTCAGCTTGGTTTTGAAACTTATTGGGTGGAAGAGCCCGCAAGCATGCATCGTGCGGGGACACTCGTTGCAGAACGACGCGGAAATAAAGGAAAACGTGTGCTGTTAATTGCCCATCTCGATACGGTTTTTCCCCCCACGAGTAAATTCAAGCGATTTGAAATGCACAAGCATAGCGCAAAAGGTCCCGGTGTGATAGACAATAAAGGCGGAGTGGTAGTGATACTTTATGCACTAAAAGCACTGAATGCAGCGCATGTACTCAAGGATACAACGATTACAGTTGTGTTGACCGGGGATGAAGAAGACTCTGGCAAACCGACTTCCATTTCTCGTCAACCACTTATTAAAGTTGCTCGTCGCAGTGACGTGGCGCTTGATTTTGAACCGGCCATTTCGCTTGAGACAGCGACCATTGCCCGTCGAGGCATCAGTGACTGGACGGTGGAAACCGCTGGGAATCAATCCCATTCAGCCACTATTTTTCAAGAGAACGTAGGTGCAGGCGCTATATTTGAGTTAACTCGCATTCTGAATGCCATGCGTGAGCAGTTACAAAATGAAAAATACTTATCTTTTAATCCTGGCATTGTGTTGGGAGGAACGCATATCACCTATAATAAAAAAACATATGATGGTACCGCGTTTGGAAAACAAAATGTCGTAGCGCAAATTGCCCAGGCGGATGGTGATTTTAGATTCATTGATGAGACGCAAAAGAATTTAATCAAGGCAAAAATGGCTGAGATTGTGGAACAGCATTTGCCTTATACTAAGGCTAAGATTTCATTCCAAGATGGCATTCCTGCCATGGCACCTACTGAAAATAATCGAAAATTATTGGAGCAATATAGCGAAGCGAGTCTCGCGTTAGGGCAGGGAGCAATTAAACCCCTGGATCCGGGCATGCGGGGGGCGGGTGATATTTCCCATATTGCTCAAATTGTGCCGGCTAACCTCGCTGGGCTTGGGCCGGCAGGATGGGGAGCGCACTCCAATGCTGAAACGGTGGAGATTGATTCTTTGCCTGTGCAGACGCAACGCGCTGCCATATTAATTTATCGTTTAACACACTAGTCACGCCAATGAAATTGCACTTCATGTCTTTGTGTAACTCATGATAAATACAGGTAAAACTGTATCTTTTGCAGCATGGCGAGTTTTCCTTCTATCTGGCACATTTAATTTTTCATTTCTTTAATTAACGTGAGCTTATTCTCATCGATCTGTTTTAATAATATTCGCAGACGAATAAAAACAATCGCGGCACCAAAAGCGATACCCAATGTCAATCCCCACCAGATACCGCTGCCCTGAAAGCCAAAGTGAAAACTAAAAATATAAGCGCAGGTAAGGCCCACTAGCCAAAAGCTGATGAAAGACGCAAGCATAGGAAAACGTGTATCTTTTAAACCGCGTAATGCTCCGAATCCAATAATACGAAAATTATCAAATAATAATAAAACACCACTGATGGCAAGCAGCATAGAAGCATCACGTACGAGATCCGCGTTAACAGGCTTGTGAGTATCTATGTCGAGCCCCAAGAAAAAAGTAGGGATCAAATAAAATCCAAGCGCGATTAAGATTGCGCAGACAAAGTTTAATAGCATGCCTGCATAGGCAGCATAATAAACGCCCGTTACATTTTGCTCCCCAACGGAATGTCCCACACGAATAGTCACCGCTTGGGACATTGCAAAGACAAGCGTAATGGCAAATCCTAAAAACTGCATGACAATTTGATGTGCAGCAAGCATGGTTGTGCCAAATTGTCCCATCCATAAGGTAGCCAGCGCAAATGTGCTGACTTCAATGACATGCATAAATCCCATCGGCAATCCTACATTCACCAGTTCTTTAAAGTATCGAAAATGAAATCGGTTGATGCCATTAAAAATTTTAAAATGACGGTAATGCGGCGACTTTAATAAATAAAATAATAACCCGATGGCAGTGATCGAATACGTAATAGCAAAACCATAGCCAATGCCGGCAACGCCAAACGCCGGCAAACCTATCTTTCCAAAGATGAGCATATAGATGAGCGGAATTTCAATAGGAACAACCAGCACACTTATTCGCAAAACCAGTTTAGTGCGATTGATGCCCGCTAAAAATTGTTCGCTAATAATTAATGCGATCAGACCTGGTGTCGTCCAAATTAGCGCATGCATGTATTGTCGCGCTAATTCTAAAACGGCTGGCGGCTGGGAACTCCAACGCAGGAACACTGGCATTAACAATAAAATGAAGACCATGATAATGGCAATGATGAGGCCGAGAAGATAAGCCTGGCCCATAATTTCACTAATGGTTTTATGATTTTTTGCGCCAAACTGGTGGGAAACCAACACGCTCACGGAATTAAGGATGCCGAAAAAAAGTACAAGCAAGGTCATCCAGATGGTAGACACCAGAACACTGGCCGCCAGGGCGTCTTCGCCCAGCCTTGCCACCATAGCAGTCCCGACGAAGCCACTTAATGCATAAATTAACTGGGATGCGACTAGAGGAATGCCAACGGAAAATGTTTCTCTTATTTCATGCTTGAGGGTAGACATGGTTACAACTCGCCAAAAAAGTTATTTTGATACAGGATGTAGTGCGATCAAAAGCTAGCGGCGTTGTAACAGTTTCATGGGGAAATACCTCATTCAATTGTTTGTCATTATCCATTAAAAGACCTACATTAGGCAAGTGCTTTTGTTTGAACAGCTGGGTTATGTCAGTATATTAATAAAATGGAGCAGGTATGTGGGAAGAAACACTCAAGCAAATAAATCATAGTGTTACCCCTCGCCGTGCGGCAGCTTTGTGGGGCGACGTCTCATCACTACAACTTGCTAGCGACGGGATTAATCTTGTATATCGTTTTGAATGCAATAAAAAAGGAAGATATTTAAGAATTACTCATCCCCGAATACGCACACGTGAAGCACTTGCGTCTGCGCTTGATTTTCAGAAACATTTATATGAGTTCGACGTACCTATATGTCAACCGCTTTCGTCGCTTCAAGGAAATTATATTGAAGAAGTCAAGCAAGAGGATAAAATCTTCTTGGCGCACGTAAACGAAGAAGTGGCCGGTAACCATATTCATTTCAATCACGAGGATATCAGCATATATCAAACTTGGGGAATGGCATTAGCGAAATTGCATCGCGCAGCTGCACACTATCAGCCCGCGACGGGCTGCAGTTTCTTGAATTGGCTGGATTTGTGGAAAGATCTGGACAAGTATGTGCAGGCGGAAGATGAGGCAGTAAGAAATGAGTATCATCAAATTAGTCAATGGTTTTTAGGATTGCCACAAAACACAGACATTTTTGGTTTGACGCATGGCGATCATCGCACTGGAAATGTATTATACGATGGCAATCATGTTTTTATTATAGATTTTGATGAGCCAGTGTATCATTGGTTTTGTGCTGATATTGCACGGCCATTTTTGGAGCTGGATAGGAGAAAATTTATGGAGTGGCAACCGAAGCTCGGTTCTTTTCTTAATGCCTATGCTTCGATCTTCCATCTGGATCATCAATTGATTAAGTCCCTACCTTGGTTTATTCGCATGAAAAATCTAGAAATGTATCTGTGGACCAAGCATAACTGGCTAAATCCCGTTGCTCCCGGCGGCGGATCGACAGCAAATTGGTTAAACGAAATGCGTCAAGTAATTGATAATCCCGTTTATGACTGGAATTGGTAACACCATTAAGTAAGGATCGTTATGAAATACACGGATCATTTTGGGGAAAAGTCAGCCGAATATCGTCAATTTAGGCCAGATTACCCAAAAGAATTATATGATTATTTATCTGGTATTGTGCATGAGCATGAACTTGCATGGGATTGTGGAACAGGTAACGGCCAAGCGGCCATTATGCTTGCCGCATGTTTTGATGATGTCATTGCAACAGACATTAATCAGGCACAGCTGGATGCTGCTATCAAAAAGAAAAATATTCAATATAGATGCTGCCCAGCTGAAAAGACCGATATCAATGCCTCTACGGTGGATTTAATTACCGTTGCCCAGGCATTACACTGGTTCAACCTCGAATCTTTTTACAATGAAGCTAAACGTGTTTTAAAACCTGAAGGTATCATTGCTGCCTGGTGTTATTCCCTGGGCAAAATCAACCCTGAAATCGATGCCAAAATTGAAAAATTATATAGCGGAATTCTCGGCGAGTACTGGCCCAAAGAGCGACGGTATATTGACGAGCAATACCGTACTATTCATTTCCCTTTTGAAAAATTACAAGCGCCTTATTTTACGATGGATAAAACAATGAATCTGAATCAGCTTGTTGGTTACCTGAATACTTGGTCAGCTGTGAAAGAATATCAAAAGCGAAAACACAAAAATCCGATTGATTTTATCATTAACGACATCAAAAAAATTTGGGGTGATCATGGGAATGAACGCACCATGCACTGGCCGCTTCACTTATTACTGGGGAAAGTTATTAAATAATAGTTATTACGGATGAAAGTAAGATGGGTGTTTTTAAATAACTTTATTTTTAACTATATCAATTTACAGACAATTATAATTATTGTTTTTGCTCTCAGGGTTATGTCCAATTTACGCGCCTCCTTTTTTTTAATAAAATTTACAGATAAGTGATTAATTTCCTCAAAGTTAAGGAGAGAGATCATGGACCCAAAATATCAAAACGATCAGGACAAAAGAGAAATCCCTGTCAAAAAAGACCCCCGTGAAATTGATCGCGAAAAAGCGAAAAATGACAAGCATCGCCACGAAAAGGGCCATGTTCCAGAGGATCAACGGTAATGATTTTATGAAGTGAACCATAGGAGGAGTTTGCCATGGCTACTAAAAATAAATTTTCTAAAAATGATTTATATGCCGATGTGGAAAAACTCAAAGAGGATTTGCTTGGGACGACCTATGATTTGGGAAGTTTAATTGGCAATTCATATCAGCAATCCATGGATAATGTTAAAGATAAGTCTGCACTGATAAGAGATAATGTGGCCAATTATATTGTGCATAAGCCGTTCAAATCGGTAGGTATCGCGATCGCATCCGGTTTTTTATTAGGCTACCTATTACGTAGAAAATAACAGCATAGGGCGCGCCGCCGCCGGAGGATAACGATATGCTATATTGGGCGCTTGTGTTTTTTATTATTTCAATCATAGCAGGTGTGCTTGGATTTACGGGTATTGCTGCCGCAGCTGCCGGCATTGCAAAATTCTTATTCTTCCTATTTTTTGTTCTTTTCATTATCTTGCTGATCCTGGCGCTAACAATAACGAGGCGGTTGAAATAGCCTATAACGTGGGAGAATGTTATGGCTAAACAATTAGAACGACAAGAACCTGAGCAGCAGTCGACACAGAAGCGGCCGCGTCCAGGTGATTTATCTAAGGACAGTCACAAACCAGGCCGGGACAATCCCAAAAACCCACGGGAGGATTTTCCAGGCAAGCCGCCTAGTAAATAATGAATACGGTTTTTTCGCCTTAGGATTTGCGTTTCAGCCCAATAATAACCAGAATGATACCCCCGGCAATTGCAATGCCCGCTACCGCCGGTGGAATAACTATGGCTTTTTCCTGCTCTGCTGTTACTTCCACATTGCCTATCTCCACAATTTTTTTTCGTTGGTAGTATAAGTAAAATAGCGGTAAGAAAAAGCAGCGACACCGAAAATAATTAGCAAGACGCCAATGATTGATGCGAGTGATTTCATCTTTAACTCTCCTTGTTTGTTTCATCCCATATTCTTTCAGAAAAAGTTACCATCCTATTAGTCGCATAATGAGCGAAATGACAAACAAAATAAGGAAAACAATGAAGATTACTCGTGCGACTTCAGCTGATGCTGTTGAAATACCGGTAAAACCGAAGATGGCAGCAATAATGGAAATGACGAGAAAGATAAGTACCCATGCTAACAAGGGGAAGCTGGTTCCTGTTAAATAGAGTATGAAAGAGATAATGAAAAGAACAATGAAAATAAAAAAGATGGCTTTTGCTATTTCAATAGAAATAAGCGCAATACCTCCCAAGCCTAATAATCCCGCAATCAATGCGACAACAAGAAACAGTAGCGCCCATGCAAGCATAATGGCAATTCCTTTTGTTAAAGAAAAAGTGAGTCTTTAAAATACAATTATAACATGAAATAAGTCAAGATGTGCAATTATTCAATAAGTTATGAAATAAAAAAAAGAAAAAAGCATTTACGATATAATGATTCTGTAGGCCATAAAGAAGAAAGCTGTATTTATTAAGCCAGGAAGGTTAAACATGACAGCAAAGAAAAAATCTTTTTTTACCGCGACAGTGATCAAGTTGCTTTTTTTTCTGCCAACGCTTTTTGGATTTGTCGGCAATTTTTTTGCACTTGTTGAAATTGAAGCGCGCCTCGCGGGGAGAAATCTGGTTACTTTATTAGTACTATATTTAATGCTTGGTTCATTGCTGACAAGTCTATGGCTGTGTCTGTTGGGGTTACTGTTTTTATATCTGATTACCGTTCAATCCAGCTGGGCGCTTGGTCTCATGATTATTCTCGTATTAAATTTGCTCTTTTTAATTATCATCGGCCTAATTATGATTAGGCTTAAAAATAATTTATTATTTCCCGAGACACGTAACCTTTTGCGCCATTTACGCAACCAATAATGGTTTTGCGTCCTATTGTTTGGAGTATGAATTAATTGTATGATTTGTTCTGCGCATTCATTAATCTATCCTTCAATTCAACCAGGTGATTCCCATGACTGAAAAATCGTTTGCCAGCGATAATTATGCTGGTATTCACCCTGATATTATGCGGGCAATTATTGAGGCAAATCAGCATCATGCTCCTGCATATGGCCAGGATGTATATACGGAAAAGGCCGTTAACAAATTTAAAGAACATTTTGGTAATGATATTGATGTTTTTTTTGTATTGAACGGGACTGGCGCCAATGTGACATCACTTGCGGCTATTAACCGTAGCTACCAGGCCGTGATTTGTGCTGAGTCGGCGCATATCCAGGTTGATGAGTGCGGTGCGCCAGAAAAATTTACCGGATCAAAACTACTTCTTGTCTCTACTAAGGACGGAAAACTTTCGGTCGAGAGCATCAAACGCCATTTGAGTCGTTTGGGCGATCAGCATCACGTGCAACCCGGGATCATCTCTATTAGTCAGACAACAGAATTTGGCACGGTTTATACGGTAGATGAAATAAAAGCGATTGCTGATTTTGCACATCAGAACCAAATGTTTTTGCACGTAGATGGTGCCCGCATCGCTAATGCGGCAGTTAGCCTTGGAGTGGAATTGAAGGCCATGACAAAAGAAGCGGGTGTTGATGTCCTTTCTTTTGGCGGTACCAAAAATGGCATGATGATAGGTGAGGCGGTTGTGTTTTTTAATCGTAGTTTATGCAAGGATTTTCTATACGTTCGTAAACAAAGTATGCAGCTTGCTTCCAAGATGCGATTCATCTCTGCCCAATTTTATGCACTGCTCTCCAACGACTTATGGAAACGGAATGCTCTGCAGGCAAATGCCATGGCACAGTTGCTGGCAAAAAAGCTGGCTACAGTCGAAGGCATCCGATTGACGCAGGAAACGCAGGCAAATGCCATTTTCGCAACCATGCCGGTGCAATATATAGAAAAATTGCAGGAAAAATTTTATTTCTATATATGGAATGAAGCGGCATCCGAGGTAAGAATCATGACGTCCTTCGATACCACAGAAAGTGAGGTGAATGCCTTTGCTGAATGCGCGGCGGCGCTATAAAATAGCGAGCCCAGCGAGGTGGTAAAAATAGGTGGGGTATGAAAGAATATCCTACTAACAAAATCTTATTAAAATAACAGGTTGTGCAATGAATACGGCTTTGATGTCTCCCTCTCAATTACAACTGCGCGGTACTCTTCTGGTGGCACTGTCAGGTATGTTATACGGCCTCATCGGCTATTTAGGCACAGAACTTTTTCATGAACATTTTTCTGTCGCTAATATGCTTTTCTGGCGGTTTTTGATTGCTACCTTTTGGATGCTGGGAAGTATTACCCTGTTGAGGAAAAAAAACAGCGAATCAACACAAGCTTATTCCAGCTTGGTTAAAGTTATTCTGTTTGGTGCTGTGACTTATAGCGGCGGAAGCGCTTTTTATTTCATGGCGAGCACTCACATTGGAACAGGTGTGGGTATGGTAATTTTCTTTTCATTTCCTGTGTTTGTCACACTATTTGCCTGGTTGTTCAGCGGCTGGCGCATCAATAAACACACCTTTGCGTCCCTGGTGGCCGTGGTGACAGGCTTGTTGCTATTAAAAGGTCAGGGTCAGTATCAGCTGGATATTTTTGGCCTGTTCTTTGCCATACTTGCTGCATTTTGTTATGCAAGTTACGTTTATGGAAGTCAGCACAGTGCAAAAACTATCGATTCCCGATTGCTTACTTTCCTTATTTGCTTCGCCAACACGGTCATCTTTTTAATTTTATCCTGCTATACGCATAGCTTGAGTGTGCCTGTTACGCCCGTTGCATGGTGTTATGTGCTGGCGCTCGGTATCATAGCGACCGCCGTCCCTATCCAATTGCTACTGGATGGTTTAAAGTATATTAGTCCAGTAAAGGCATCCATACTGTCCGTTCTTGAACCGGTTGTCACTGTCATTATTGGTTTGGCACTGCTTCATGAAAAGATGTCTTATACACAATCGATCGGCGTCATTATCGTTTTATTGGGCGCGATACTGATACAGTTTGAAAGGATTGCCGATCATACATGACCCAGCCAATTTGAATAAAGGAATGAACCCTTAGGATGATGTTAAATCGACGTTTTACGCCTTTTGGCCTGCTGATGATAAGCATTAATGGTATGGTGGGCTCTGCTTGGTTATTCGCTCCTTTATACGCAGCAAAAATCTCAGGCTCTGCAGCGATTATTGCATGGCTGGTAGGCGGGGCGGCGACGATTATCATCGCTTTGACCTTTGCTGAATTATCGGTTTTATTTCCTGTTGCAGGTGGGACTGCCCAGATCCCGCAATTGAGCCATGGGACATTCACCAGTTTTGTCTTGAGCTGGGTTGCTTGGCTCTCTGCCTTGACAATGGCGCCTATCGAAGTACAAGCCATTTTGCAATATGCGTCTACCTATTTCACTTCGTTAACTATGTTTGAAAACGGTGTTCCTGTGCTAACGGGGATAGGATTGGTCTGGGCAACATTGTTGATGCTGGCGTTTTGCATGATTAATATCGTCAGCTATAAGGGTCTGATGCGCTTTAACTTTCTATTATTTTTCTTCAAGGTTGCGGTTATTATTATCGCCATCATTGCGCTAATGAAAGTAAGCTTTCATAGCAGCAATTTTACAGGCCTAGTACCTACTACTTTTTCAATGAGCGGCTGGCAAGCTATTTTAACAGCGGTCGCATCGGGTGGCGTGGCTTTTGCGTTTACCGGCTTTAAACATGGTGTAGAACTGGCCGGTGAAACAAAACGATCAGCGCTTGCCATCCCCTTGGCGATAGTAGGCTCCGTTGCTTGCTGTCTGGTGCTTTATATTGGCTTGCAGGTTGCCTTCATTGGCGCACTGCATCCCAGCACGCTTTCCCATGGCTGGGCACACGTGAGTTTCGTTGGAGATGTGGGACCTTTTGCTGGACTTGCGGCGGGACTGGGTTTGGCCTGGCTGGTGAAACTGCTCTATATAGACGCGGCTGTTTCTCCATCCGGCGCTGGCCTCATTTATGTGACATCAACTGCCCGTATTCTGTATGCCATGAGCCAGATTGGTTATGTGCCGCGTTGGCTTTCTTACCTCAATAAACAACATTTTCCGGTTGCAGCCATTATGGTGAATTTTGTCCTCGGCATGTTTTTATTTTTACCGCTACCGGGTTGGCAGGCGATGGTGAGCTTTCTGGTTTCCGGTATGGTCATCTCCTATGCTATGGGCCCGATTGCATTGCTCTGTATGCGTATTGAGTTGCCAAATGAAAAGCGGCATTTTCGTTTGCCTGCTGCCACCCTGATTTGCCTTCTCGCGTTTTATTTTTGCAACTTACTCAGCTACTGGACAGGTTGGGACACCATTTATAAATTATCGATTGCCATGGGAATTGGTATCGTCTTTTTTATTATTGCCTGTTTGCGCGGGCGCTTGGCTGTCTCCTCGCTTGGAATTAAATCTGGCCTGTGGATTGCGCCCTATTTTGGAGGCTTGGTCCTGATTTCCTATTTGGGTGCCTTTGGTGGTAAGAACGTGATTCCGTTTGGTTGGGACTTTGTTGTAATAGGTATCTTCAGTGCAGTTATTCTTTACATTGCTGTTAAAAACCGAGCAGTGGCAGGAGAAAAAATCCTGGAACAATCTCTGGCAGAGTTACCTTCTGTATAAAGCTTATCAGCCGAGAACTTTTATCACGGGCGAAATAGCATTGCTATTTGCATAATAGACGGCCCAATTTACTGGGCCACCGTAATGATAGAACCGTGCCATTAAAGTTGCTTAAGCCAAAAGATCATCGGCTTAGGAGACGCTTCACTTTCACCAATCTCTTTCCACTTGAAAAAAGTTTTTAGTTCCCGATGCTTGGTAAAGCTGAGACCTTCCCAAAATCTATCAGGCGGGTTCCAATCAATTGGCCTTCGGGGATCATCTGGCTGCCTGTCAACAACGCTAAAGGTAATTGTTTCATAAGTCCCTTTTTCCCGGATTGCCTCTTCAACTTGCCTGGAAAAATTCAGTCCGATTTTGTGGCCGCGGTATTTTGGCAGGAGAATGCCTTCGCTAACATAAAAAATCTTATTGAGGTCCCAATTGTTTGCAAGAAAAGGAAGTTTTATTTCATCTGTTTCATTTTTTAATGGCGTAGCGGTTGATGCACCTACCAGCTTATTGTCATCAAAAACGAGAACAAAGATACTCTCTGAAAACTGCGTATAGCTTGTTAAATAATTTTTTTCATATTCAAGATCGCCTTCGCATAAATAAGGGTATTCGTAAAATATCTTTACTCGAAGCTCAGCAAGGTCTGAAATAAAAGGGATCATTTGTTGGCTTGATAAACGCTTAATTTCTATGTCCATGGTAAAATTCACTTAAAATCAAATAAAAATAAAAGAGGTATATACACTATTCTACTGAGAAAGTTTAGTGTTAATTAGAGAGAAAAATAAAATTTTCTAATTAAGCTGTCTCTGCTAAAAAGGATTTGACGGCTATTAATATTTTGGGGATTTGCTTTATTGATTTCGGCGCAATGAAGACCGTATCGTCGCCCGCCACCGTGCCGAGAATATTTAACGCTTGCGTGTTGTGATCGAGCAGGCGCCCAATCAGAGAAGCCGATCCAGGATTCGTGCGAATGACAATCAGGGTTTCGTTTGTCGTAATACTTAATACTAGTTGGGACAGAATATTTTTAGAAGTGGGTGGAGCAGGTTCGAGCGGTAATGTGTATACAATCTGTTTTTGCTCATTGGTTGTTTTGATGGCGCCCAATTTGCGCAGTAGACGCGAAATTTTTGACTGGTTAACAGCATATCCTTGCTGTTCCAGTGCATGTTTTATTTCTTCCTGCGTACCGGCGGAACCGGAATGCAGAATGGATTTTAAAACAACAACGATACTGGAAACAGATTTGGCCGGCATAGCATGCCTCTCATTTTGAAATCGGTCTTCACCAAGTAAGAGTGTCTTTTACTCGATTGACAAGTTTAGCGCAACATGATTATATATGCAACTTAACTGAATAATTATGCATGCCGCTATGAATAAAATAAAAATCGAAAATTTATATAAGTCTTTCAATAAACATGCAATTTTGGAAGGCGTCAGCTTTACAGCCCAAAAAGGTGATGTGATTGCGCTCATGGGGACCAGCGGCTCGGGAAAAAGTACGCTGCTGCGTTGTATTAATCTGCTGACCATGCCGGACGGCGGTACCATACAAATTGACCACCAGATCATGCGCTTTGGTGAGCAAGACAAAACCCTTTTGTCCAACAAAGAAATGATCAGGCTGCGCAAGAAGGTGGGAATGGTGTTTCAGCAATTCAATCTGTGGGCGCACATGACTGTACTTGAAAACCTGATCGCAGCACCGGTGCATGTACTCAAGCAAAATAAAAAACAAACCGTAGAAGAAGCCAAAAAACTCTTAATTAAGGTAGGACTGGCTGACAAATTACACCGTTATCCTGCTCAGCTTTCCGGTGGCCAGCAG
This sequence comes from Aquicella lusitana, assembly GCF_902459475.1. Lineage (NCBI taxonomy): Bacteria > Pseudomonadati > Pseudomonadota > Gammaproteobacteria > Legionellales > Coxiellaceae > Aquicella > Aquicella lusitana. The sequence continues at coordinate 68,625 of NZ_LR699115.1, forward strand.
CAGCGTGCTGCTATTGCGCGAGCACTGATGATGAAGCCAGAAATCATGCTGTTTGACGAGCCGACTTCTGCGCTTGATCCGGAAATGGTTGGGGAAGTATTGGGCGTCATGCAGCAATTGGCTAACGAAGGCATGACCATGTTAGTTGCCACGCATGAGCTAAATTTTGCACGCCGCGTTGCCAATCAGTCCATCTTTTTGGATGGTGGAAAAATTATTGAGCACGGTGATACGGTTTCGATGTTTAGTCATCCTGCCACAGCGCGTTTTCGCCGATTTCTTGAAGCGATGCAGCATTAATATAATGAGCAAGTGGAGAAAGTATCCTTCCATGAAAAACTATTTCCTAATGATCATCCTGCTTTTTTTTATGAATGGCGCCTTAAATGCAGGACAATGGAAGACTATTCAGTTTGCAACAGAAGCCACCTATCCGCCATTTGAATTTATTGATCCTTCCGGCCGCATTACAGGATTTGATATTGAAATCGCTAGCGCGTTATGCCAGCAGATGAAAGTAGACTGCACGTTCAGCAATCAATCGTTTAATAGTCTGATACCCAGTCTGAAACTGGGAAAATTTGATGCCATCATTGCAGCGCTGGGAGTAACGGAAGAAAGGGAAAAGGAAGTCAGCTTCACCCATGCTTACTATGAACCGAGCGGCAGTTTTGTTGGCGCTATGCCAGCTTCTTTTTCACTCTCCCAGTTAACCGGAAAAGTGATTGGGGTACAGCAGGGCTCTGTCTTCGAGAAATATTTGCGGGATAAATATGGTGTCAGTGTAAAAATTAAAACGTATGCTAGCGTGCAGGATGCGTTCCTTGATCTTGTGCTGGGCCGTCTAGATGCGGTGCTTGCAGATACGCCTATCGCGACCGCCTGGCTCAAGCGAAATGAAGATAACCAGTTTGGCCTGATCGGCAAACCAGTTGTAGACCATGCGTACTTTGGCACGGGCTATGCCATTGCTGTTCGAAAAGGCGATGCGGAACTACGTGACGCTTTCAACAAGGCATTAGCGGAAATCAAGGCGAATGGAACCTACGAAAAAATCGCTAAAAAATATTTTGGCCGTGCTATTCATTAGAGCAAATCTGATTTGGTGGCAGTATATAAATTGAGAATAAGACAATGTTACTTGACGGTTATTTATTACAAATTCTTTCTGGTACACTGGTGACGATAAAAGTGGCCTGCCTGTCTGCCATTATCGGCATGATTGTTGGTCTGCTCGGCGCGACAATTGAGTCGATTCCCATTGCTTGGTTGCGCTATCCTGCAGCGAGCTTAATTTTTATTATCCGTGGATTACCCGAATTGTTCGTTCTGTTTTTTATTTATTTTGGACTGGCAGCAATTCTAAGCAAACTATTACATCATTATGTGGACATTAGTTCATTCGCCGCCGCTGTTACAGCGCTGAGCCTTATTTTTGGTGCCTATGCTTCACAGGTTTTTCGCGGCGCTTTTCTCGCTATCGATGCCGGCCAAATAGATGCCGGAAAAGCCATGGGTTTTAATGGCAGGCAAATTTTTACACGCATTCAGGTACCTCAAGCCTGGCGTCACGCCTTGCCCGGATTAGGTAATTTATGGCTGGTTTTATTAAAGGATACCGCCATTGTCATGTTGATCGGTCTTGCGGACTTAATGAGTGAAGCAAAAATTGCAGCGAGCACGACATTGAAGCCTTTTACTTTTTATCTCGTCGCTGCGAGTATTTATTTGCTGATTACTAGCGTGTCACAAATTATTATTGATTTTTTAACCATCAGGGCTAACCGGTATATTCATCCATGACCAATTTAATTGCTTACTTACCCGATTTATTAAGCGGCTTGTCCGTTACCCTCACGCTAATGCTGGCGTCGGTGGCAGCAGGTTTAGTGCTAGCTGTTTTAATGACGCTCTGTAGTATTTCTGAAAATATATTTCTGCAAAAGCCAGTCAACCTATTTATTTTCTTTATTCGTGGCACACCTCTACTCGTGCAGCTTTTTCTAGTTTATTACGGGCTTGGTCAGTTTGAATGGATAAGGCATTCATTTCTCTGGATCGCCCTCCGTGAGCCGACGGTATGTGCGATCATCGCGCTTTCTGTAAATACGGCTTGTTATACGTCTATTCTGCTAAAAGGCGCGATTCACTCTGTTCCTAAAAGTGAAATCGCTGCTTGCGAAGCGCTTGGCATGTCAAAATGGCTGGCGTTGCGCCGCATTATTCTGCCCCGCGCTTTTCGTATTGCTTTACCTGCGTACTCTAATGAAGTAATTATTGTATTAAAGTGTACATCGCTTGCCAGCACGATTACCCTGCTTGATCTGATGGGCGTAACGCAACAGTTAATCGCACAAACTTATGACACGATTACTTTGTATTTACTAGCCGGGACCCTATACTTGTCACTGAATGCTGTCATTATCAGTGTATTCAAAATAGTGGAAAGAGGGTGCAGGATTCCTACCCAACACGCGCGATAGATTGCGATGGGAGCATGACCCGTTTTTAGCAGCAAGAGTAACCATTCTCTGCTGCTCCTTTTGCAAAGAAACGACTTGGTTTTTGTCGCAGAACAAGCCGGTGAAAGAGCGGGTTCCCCTTGTTCTGGAAAAAAAGTTACTCTAGCTGCTAAAAGCGGGTAGTGCTCCAATTGGATTAACTGGATTCTAAAAAAAAATTATGTTTAAATGTGTGCGCTTGTTCACTAGGGGTGCTTCAGGTTTTCCTGAAGCTGAGAGAGTCCCTTTGAACCTGATCGGGCTAGGGCCTGCGTAGGGAATGTGACTAGACATGCAAAAACTTTCGGTTTTGTGACTATTCTTGCGTGCGCTCCTGGCTGAATATGATTCAATAAAGGGAGCGCCACATGCAAATAGATCCTCATTTGCGCCAATCACTTTCCGGTTCTAGAAAAAAATATATTCATGGCCGGATTCATCCTCATATACGTGTTCCTCTGCGAGAAATATCATTAACGAATGGCGCAGTACTTTGCGCATATGATACTTCCGGCGCTTATACGGATGCTGGTTGTGAGATTGATATTTTGTCGGGCCTGCCCGATATCCGATCAAGCTGGGTTATGGAACGGAGTGATACAACGCCTTATGAAGGAAGATCACTTACTGCACAAGACAATGGTTATAGCGACCTGAATAAAACAGCGCAACTGCAGGCTGCCAAATTACAGCGCACACCTCGAAAAGCAAAGGCGGGCCATCGAGTAACCCAATTGCATTATGCCAAGCTCGGCATCATTACACCCGAAATGGAATTTGCTGCCCTACGCGAAAATCAGAACCGTAATCATCAAGAATGGATTACACCTGAATTTGTGCGCAGTGAAATTCTGCATGGTCGCGCCATTATTCCGGCCAACGTCAATCATCCTGAGCTTGAGCCGATGGTGTTGGGGCGCAACTTTCTTGTAAAGATTAATGCCAACATCGGTAATTCACCAGTCAGCTCTTCTGTTCAAGAGGAGGTTGAGAAACTCATCTGGGCGACACGATGGGGTGCTGACATGGTCATGGATCTTTCAACAGGAAAGAATATTCATGCGATTCGGGATTTTATTATTCGTAATTCCCCCGTTCCCGTTGGCACGGTGCCTATCTATCAGGCGCTAGAAAAAGTAAACGGCATTGCAGAAGACCTGAGCTGGGAAATTTTTCGCGATACACTCATTGAACAAGCAGAGCAGGGCGTTGACTTTTTTACGATTCATGCAGGCGTTTTGCTGCGCTATATTCCGCTGACGACAAATCGTGTGACAGGTATCGTGTCACGCGGCGGTTCGATCATGGCAAAATGGTGTCTTGCGCATCACCAGGAAAACTTTCTCTATACACATTTTGATGAAATGTGCGAAATCATGCGGGCTTATGACGTCAGCTTTTCACTCGGTGATGGATTACGTCCTGGTTCTATTGCGGATGCAAATGATGAAGCCCAATTTTCAGAATTAAAAACCTTGGGCGAACTAACTCAGCTTGCCTGGCAGCATGATGTGCAAGTCATGATTGAAGGTCCAGGCCACGTGCCCATGCATTTGCTCAAGGTGAATATGGAAAAACAATTAGATTATTGCGCAGAAGCACCGTTTTATACTCTGGGTCCGCTGACGACGGATATTGCACCCGGCTACGATCATATTACCAGCGCAATTGGCGCGGCGATTATGGGATGGCATGGCGTTGCCGTGTTATGTTATGTGACACCCAAGGAACATTTAGGATTACCGAACAAGGAAGATGTTAAACAGGGAATCATGGCATATAAAATTGCCGCCCACGCGGCCGATCTAGCGAAAGGGCATCCGGCAGCTCGCGCACGGGATGATGCGTTATCTAAAGCCCGTTTTGAATTCCGTTGGGAAGATCAGTTTAATCTTGCATTGGATCCTGATACAGCGCGCATTTATCATGATCAGACATTGCCGCAGGAATCAGCCAAAATCGCGCATTTTTGTTCGATGTGTGGCCCAAAATTCTGTTCGATGCAGCTTTCTCATGAACTGCGTGACTACGCAAAGGCAAACGCATGAAAATTGCCATTGTAGGCGCAGGTATTATGGGGCGACTGCTTGCTTTTACCTTTTGTAATGCAGGCTATCGTATTGTCTTGTTTGATCAGGACAGTGACGATGGTAACAAGAGTTGTAGTATGGCCGCCGCTGGGTTGCTCACGCCTGTATCCGAGCTGGAACGATCCGATTTACTTGTCTGTCACATGGGTCAAGAGAGTATTCACAACCATTGGCAGACGATTATTGATCAACTTGATCCCGCACTTTATTTTCGCAAGAGCGGCAGCCTTGTTGTGTCGCATCCCCGAGACAAGGCGGAATTGCTACGTTTTATGGCGTGCATAGAGAAAAAAATAGGTGCACATCATTACCAGAAATTGCAGCCATCTACTCTGCAGCAACTGGAGCCCGAGATGACGAAATTTGAGCATGCTTATTATTTTCCAAATGAAGCCCATTTAGACAATCAGGCAATATTTACAAAACTTGCGGATTATCTGCGCCAACATCAGGTTGCATGGCATACACATACCTTTGTCGATGAGGTCAGGCCTTATCAAGTCAGGGTAGGCGGCACGCAGATGCGTTTTGATAAAGTGTTCGATTGCCGTGGTTTAGGTGCCAAATCAGCATTTGGTAAATTGCAAGGGATACGCGGTGAACTCCTCTGGCTACATGCACCCGATGTGCATCTTCATCGTCCTGTTCGGTTTTTACATCCACGATATAGTCTGTATGTTGTCCCTAGAGAACATAATCTTTATCTGGTGGGCGCCAGTGAAATTCACGCTGAAGACACGAGCCCTATTTCAGTGCGATCTATGTTGGAGTTATTAACGGCAGCTTATTATTTGCATGCCGGATTTGCGGAAGCACGCATTCAAAAAACGGTGACGCATTGCCGCCCGGTTTTACCCAACTATTTACCTGCTATTCGTTATCGTGATGGATTAATTGCCATAAATGGTCTTTACAGGCACGGATTTTTGCTTGCACCACTACTCGCGGCAGAAATCAGGCGGTACACGGAGCAGGGCATAACAGCTTTATCTTATCCACAACTCTGGAGGAGCGACGATGATTAATGTGCAGCTTAATGCGCAAGCAATCACAGTGGAATCCAATTTATCATTGGCAGCGTTATTGCATGCGCAGGGTTACCAGGAAACGTATTTTGCTGTCGCGCTTAACCGGCGCTTTGTTTCGCGTAGTGAGCACGCCATTACTTTTTTACAAGAAGGCGATCAAATCGAAATTATTTTTCCCATGCAGGGAGGTTAGTATGTGGAAATTGGCGGATGAAATACTTTCCAGTCGATTACTGTTAGGCACCGCACAATATCCTTCATTGCAGACGATGCGTGACGCCATTCATGCTTCTGGTGCAAATGTGATTACTGTTTCACTGCGTCGCCAATCGCCGCAGGAAAAAAGCGGTAGTGCATTCTGGCAATATATAAAGGAATCAGGCTGCCATTTACTGCCGAACACGGCAGGTTGTCACTGCGCACAGGATGCGATTACCACAGCAGAAATGGCCAGAGAAATTTTTCAGACGCACTGGATCAAGCTGGAAGTGATTGGCGACGATTATAATTTGCAGCCTGATCCTTTTGAACTCGTTAAAGCAGCGAGTATGCTGATTCATAAGGGATTTGAAGTGTTTCCCTACTGCACGGACGATCTGGTTTTATGTAAGCGCCTAATGGATGTCGGTTGTCGGATTTTAATGCCATGGGGCGCACCCATTGGTTCCGGTAAAGGCCTTGTTAATCCTTATTCGTTAGAAATGCTTCGCACACGTCTTCCTGAAGTAACATTAATCGTGGATGCAGGCATTGGCAAACCTTCCCACGCAACCCAAGCCATGGAACTGGGCTTTGACGCAGTCTTATTAAACACGGCCGTCGCATTGGCAAATGATCCTGTCCGTATGGCAACAGCATTTCAGCATGCGGTGATCGCCGGGCGGGCAGCATATGAATCTGGCATGATGCCAGAAAGGAACATGGCGCATCCCAGCACATCTCTGCTTGATACGCCTTTTTGGCACCAGGAAGCGCAGGCATGATGAAACCCATCGTCTGGACCATTGCAGGTTCGGATCCGAGCGGTGGCGCGGGCATGCAGGCTGATTTGCGTGTGCTTGAGCGGCTTGGCGTCCGGAGCGCTTCAGTGGTGACTGCTGTTACCTCTCAGAATTCAAATATCCTAACTGCAACACATTATTTGCCGCCACATCACATCGATGCACAGCTTACCGCGCTCACTGCCGAGTTGCCCGCGACGGTAGTGAAAATCGGCATGCTCGGTAGCAGGGGAGCGGTGAATTGCATCGCCCGTTTTTTGAAGCTGTATGATGGCCAGAGTGTGTTGGATCCCGTGTGTGTGGCAACCTCTGGCAAGCCTTTGTTCAGAGGCAGTATTCGAATGTATCTGTCGCAGTTAAAACAATTGTTTCCATACCTTGACCTGTTGACGCCGAATGTGCCTGAGGCGGAAGCCATACTAGGTTGTCGGATTCATTCCCATCAAGATATAGAAAGAGCGGCGCGAGAGATACTTTCGCTGGGCGTCAAAAATATTTTAATTAAAGGCGGGCACGTTGATCATGACGCGCTGAGCCAGGACTATTGGACGAATGGCAGCGAATCTTTTTGGATGGCAAGCGACCGTTATCCGCAAAAAAAATACCGCGGGTCTGGCTGTGTATTGTCCTCTGCTATTGCTGCAGCTCTTGCGCTTAATCATGAAATGAAAGATGCCATTGTCATGGCAAAAATGTACATCAATAGGGAAATCCGTCTAGCTCAAACATTGTGGACAAGGACGGATTTAGTGCAGCAAACAAGCTGGCCAACGTGTGAAATGGATTTGCCTCGCGTGTCCAAAAAGCCGCTTAGCCTCGTTGCAGCGTCTTTTCCTAATTGCGGACCGAGACCACTTGGCTTGTATCCTATTGTTGACAGTAGTGACTGGTTGCAAACTTTATTGCCATTGGGCGTTACGACTATCCAATTGCGAATCAAGCATCAAACTGGCAAGACATTGGAAAAAGAAATTCAACGCAGCATTCTTTTGGCAAAAAAATACAAAGCGCGCCTTTTTATTAATGATGAATGGGAAAAAGCGCTTGCCTTTGGCGCTTACGGCGTGCATCTGGGGCAGGAAGATTTACAGTTGGCAGATATAAAAAAAATAAATGAGGCGGGCTTACGTTTGGGCGTTAGTACCCATTGTTATTATGAAGTAGCAAGAGCACACGCTATTCAACCTTCTTATATTGCCTGTGGTCCCATTTTTCCTACAACGAGTAAGATGATGTCCTTTGCTCCACAAGGAATTTTGAATTTAAAAAACTGGTGCAGCCTGTTAAATCAGTATCCTTTGGTCGCAATAGGCGGAATTAACAGGGCAAATATTGACAATGTCCTTGCGACAGGCGTGAGCGGCGTCGCCATGATTTCGGCGATTACTAAAGCGGAGGACCCCATTGCCTCCACCCGAAAATTATTACAAATAGTGGATCATTATCAATGCCGTTGACTGAAATGGAATTTAACCGTTATATCAGGCAAATCCATCTAAAAAATATAGGCGTGGAAGGCCAGCAAAAATTAAAAAAAGCGCGCGTATTATGTGTGGGCGCTGGCGGTCTTGGTTCGCCTCTGCTCGTTTACCTTGCGGCAGCGGGTGTAGGTACGATCGGTATTATCGATCACGATGCAGTAGAAATAAGCAATCTGCCGAGACAAATTCTTTATCAGGATAGGCATGTAGGAGAGCAGAAAGTTTGCGCCGCTAAAACGCAGCTGATGAAGCTCAATCCCGCATGCGAGATCAAGACGTATAATGAAAAACTGGATTCAACCAATGCACCTGCGCTGATTGATCAATTTGATATTGTGGCTGATTGTACCGATAATTTTGCTGCACGCTATCTTATCAATGAGCATTGTGTTGCGTTGGGCAAACCCTTTGTGTTTGCGAGTATTCATGAGTTCGAAGGGCAGTGTTCTATTTTTCTTGGCGATGAAGGACCGTGCTACCAGTGTCTTTTTCCTGCAACATCACAAAACGGCATGCTGCCGGATTGCCGTACGGCCGGTGTGCTGGGTGTATTGCCTGGCTTGCTGGGCCTGATTCAGGCAGCTGAAATAATAAAATGGATTGTGGGGCAGGGTACTTTACTCGCGGGTCGCGTCATGATGGTTGATATGCTAACCATGCAGTTTCGTGAATTCAGTTTATCGCATAATCCGGATTGTGAAACCTGCAAAAGATATCGTATGATGAGGCCTTCAAAAATTGAAAGGCAGCAGAGAGACGTTAAAATGAATGACTACATTATTTCACCTAGCGAGCTGAGTCACGCTTTAGAAAACAATCAGGATATTCAACTGGTAGATGTCAGGACACCTGAAAAACACCAGGCATTTAACATTGGCGGCACGCTGATTCCACTGGAAGAATTGCCAAACCGCTTTCAGGAGCTGGACCCTAATAAAATGGTAGTGACTTATTGCACGTCGGGCGGCAAGAGTATGACCGCATTACAATTTTTATTGAGCGCTGGCTTCAAGTCGGTGAAATCACTGGATGGTGGCATGACTGCCTGGCAAAAGGAAAAACTGAAATAGCAGATAGCGAGCTCGCGCCTGATGGGATTATGTCCATTTGACGATGACAAAAACGCTCGCAAGTAGCCAGATAAAAAGCATCGTTGCGAGATAAAGAGGCTTTAACCCTACTTTTTTAATTTTGTTCCATTTCGTTTCGATGCCGATCGCTCCCATGGCCATGGTCAACAAAATAATATCGATTTGGTTGATCACGTTGATGAGTTGAGCCGATAAGAGATTCAGTGAATTAAAGGCAATCACCAGAACAAAGCCAATGGCAAACCAGGGAATAGTTAGCCGGGTTTTGCTGTTATTCTCTGCCTGTCTCGAAGTGCGGCTGAGTAAAAGAGAAAGCAAGATGAGCGCGGGAACCAGCAATAGCACGCGAATCATTTTGACAATCACGGCGATTTTACCAGCTTCAGCACTAATATTAGCGCCAGCGACTAATGCTTGTGCTACTTCATGAATACTTGCGCCGGCAAAAATCCCGAATTGATTGTTGCTAAAACCAAATAGCCCAGCATGCTGAAGCAAGGGGTAAAGAAACATGGAAGCTGTGCCAAAAAGGACGACTGTGCCGACAGCAACCGCCGCCTTATAGGAATCGCTTTTTAAAATATCTTCAACAGCAAGCACTGCAGCAGCACCGCAAATAGCGGCACCGGCGCTGATGAGCAGTGATAAGTCAGGATCGAGTTTAAACACTTTTCTACCCAACAAATAACCTGCGCTAAGCGTGAAAGTGACAACAAATATATCCAGCAACAGCGCCTCTAAGCCTACGGAAGCGATCTGCTGAAAACTGATACGAAAGCCATATAGCATGATTGCTGTGCGTAATAAACGCTTCGCGGCGAATTGAATACCGGGAGACCAGGAACCAGGATACGGTAAGGCATTGCCAAACAGCATACCCAGCAAAATAGCAATCACAAGCGAACTGATACCAGTGGCAGCGAGCCAAGGCAGGGTCATAATGGAATAGCTGATAGCAGCAAGTGTGGCCACAAATAAGAGACCAAGCACAGGCTGGGATGGATGGGTCGTCGAAGATATCATGTCTTACGCACTTTACAGTTGATCGATTCAGTCGTCTTCCGCCACACGGAAAGGCATATTGTATAACACTTAGTCATAAGGATGAAGTGAAAGCTATAATTGACATATTGCAAAATCCCGATATAATAACGATATGAATGTCATTACTATTTTTAAAGCCTTATCGAACGAAACGCGCCTGAATATCCTTAAGTGGTTGAAGGAGCCTGGAAAACATTTTGTCTCAACGCATTGTGACGTTGAAAAGGATGGCGTCTGTGTTGGTTTAATTGAGAAGAAGGCGGGACTTTCCCAATCGACCATCTCACAATATCTTTCACTGCTTCAACAGGCGGGGTTGATTACTATGGAGCGTTCCGGCCAATGGACTTATTGCAAGCTGAATGAAAAGACCATTAAGGAATGGATTGCAATGTTAAGGCATGAATTAATATAAAATTTTTGCCTTATTATATTGAGATTTTTCGATATTTAAATATAGCTATAAACCTATAAAGGAGCGGAGATGAATAACAATAACAGTCTTTTTAGCCCTTATCAGCTAAACCAAGCGCTTGTGCTAAAGAACCGAATTGTGATGGCACCCATGACGCGCAGTATGGCAGCGGATCAGTTTGTGCCTACTGCGCAGATGGCGGAATACTATGCTAGGCGTACCGATGCTGGATTGATTGTGACAGAAGGCACGATCATCCGCCCTGATGCTCAGGGCTATCCTGCTGTTCCCGGTATCTATACGAAGGCGCAAATCAATGGCTGGCGGCGCGTGACGGATGCGGTGCACGCGAAACGGGGTGTGATATTCATGCAAATCTGGCATGTGGGCCGGGTTAGCCACCCATCCTATCTGAATGGCGAATTGCCGCTTGCGCCGTCTGCAACTGTGATGATGGGCCGGGTGAAACGGGGTGAAGGGATGACACATGGGGAATCACGCGCCGTTACACTGGCTGAAATTAATGATCTGATCGCAAGTTATGCGCAAGCCGCCAAAAATGCGATAGAGGCCGGTTTCGACGGTGTCGAGATTCATGGTGCAAATGGTTATTTGATCGATCAGTTTCTGCATTATCACACTAACCATCGAACAGATCGCTACGGCGGCTCGCCCAACAATATGGCGCGCTTTGCACTGGAAGTCGTTAAAGCCTGCGGCGAAGCCATCGGATATGAGCGGGTGGCGATTCGATTATCCCCCGGTGCTTATTTGAATGAAATAATAGGCGATGCACGAGACAGTCTAGTATTTGAATACTTGTTGAAAGCATTAAATGTATTTTCCATTGCTTATGTTCATACCGGCGACGATGACAATACCAGAACGTATTCTGAATTAGGTAATAGCACAACGACAGCGTTTATACGTTCCTTTTATAAAGGAACATTAATTGCCTGCGGCAATTATTCGCAGGAAGGTGCTAAAGCGGGAATAGACAATAATGCATTCGACCTTGTCGCATTCGGCAGGCCTTTTATTGCAAATCCTGATCTGGTTAATTTGCTCAGACATCAACATCCTGTTCAACAGTTTGATGCAAGTATGCTGTCAACCTTATATTAATACACATAAAACGAGGAATGAATATGAAGCAGTTGATGATTGTAATCGATATTCAGCAGGAATATATAGCTGAAGGCAGGCCATTTTACATTAAGGGTATCGCCCCTTCTTTAAAAAACGCAAAAAGTTTGATCGAGGCCGCGCGTGAAAAACAAATCCCGGTGTGGCATATCAAACATTATCGGGACGGCGGCGATATTTTTGCGCAAGAAAGTGCATTCAGTGATTTCATCCCAGGATTTGAACCTGCCACAGGTGAAAAAACATTTATTAAGAATCGATACAGTTGTTTTTCATCCCCTGCTTTTGCAGAACAACTCAATCAAATGCAGCCGGAAGAGATCGTTGTTATCGGATATGGTTCATCCATGTGTTGCCTCTGTACTATCATTGACGGCATTCACCGCGGATTCAAATTTACACTGATTGAGGATGCGACAGCTTCTCGTTCGTTCCCTTATGCGAATGAAAATGAAATGCACCGTGCAGCTATTCAAATTCTGAGACAGTATGCCAACATTGTAAATACGAAAGAATTAATGAATAAACTATCATCACACACCACTGCCTGAATAAGATATATGGATTGAATTTGTATTGGCAGCTATTTACTCCCGGTGAATATTCGTTATTATAGTTGGAGTTGCTGCCATCTTATTTGAAATCACATTTGTTATCCCGTTTGGAGGGATCACATTATCCAGGGAAAAGGAATTATGCCGTACGATGTACCACACATTATTAATGGACAACCCATCGTAATAAAAGAGCGGAATCTGAATATTTATAATCCAGCGACAGGTGAAGTGATTGGACATGTTGGTGTTGCAGATCAGCTGTTGGTGGATAAAGCAGTGAAGGCAGCACAGTCTGCTTTTGAAACATGGTCGACGACCCCGCCTCCGCAACGTGCAAAAATTTTGTTTCAGTATAAATTCCTGCTTGACCAAAACATTGATCAACTTGCCAAGCTGGTGACACAGGAACACGGCAAGACATTGGCTGAAGCAAAAGCATCTGTGCAGCGTGGCATTGATGTAGTGGATTATACTTGCGGCATCCCTAACCATCTCAAAGGCAGCTTTGCGGAAGAAGTAGCAAAAGACATGGATTGCTATTCGTTGCATCAGCCGCTTGGAGTGTGTGCAGGCATTACGCCCTTTAATTTTCCTGCCATGATTGCGCTCTGGATGTTTCCCATGGCGATTGCTTGCGGTAACACCTTTATTTTAAAGCCATCGGAAAAAGATCCGTCCTGCTCTGTGCGATTGATTGAGCTTGCCATGGAGGCAGGCGTGCCCAAAGGCGTTATCAATCTGGTTCATGGTGACAAAGAAACAGTCGACGTGCTCTTGATGCATCCAGGCATCAAGGCGATCAGTTTTGTTGGATCAAGCGCAGTGGCCGAACATGTGCATCAAACAGCTACGATACATAACAAACGAGTACAGGCATTTGGCGGCGCCAAAAACCATTGTATTGTCATGCCGGACGCTGATCCGGATCAGGTTGCGGACGCACTCGTGACTTCAGCCTATGGATCAGCTGGCGAGCGTTGCATGGCGTTATCCGTTGCGACCATTATCGGTGAAAAATTTACTGACGCATTAATTGCCAAGATGAAACCCAGAATTGAGCAGCTTAAAATTGGACCCGGAACCGAAGCCGGCGTAGAGATGGGGCCTTTGGTCACGCAGCAGCATTGGGAGCGAGTAAAATCCTATATCGATATTGGCAAGCAGGAGGGTGCGACGCTGGTAGTTGATGGCAGTGAATACAAACCTAAAAATTTTGAAAGCGGATTTTTTATGGGCGGGACGCTTTTCGATCATGTTAAACCGTCCATGCGTATTTACCGCGAAGAAATTTTTGGTCCTGTTCTTTCAATCGTGCGCACACCGGATCTTAACACCGCGCTTAAACTGGTAAATGAGCATGAATACGGCAACGGAACGGCGATTTTTACACGCGATGGTTATGCTGCCCGCACCTTTGCCGAAAAAGTGCAGGCGGGTATGGTGGGCATTAATGTGCCGGTACCTGTGCCCGTTGCTTATCAAAGTTTTGGCGGGTGGAAGCGTTCCATTTTTTCAGATATAGGTATGTATGGATCGGAAGCAGTGCGGTTTTATACTAAACTAAAGACAGTGACACAACGCTGGTTTCCAAGGACATGAACATGACTACGATCGGATTTATCGGGCTGGGACATATGGGTCATCCCATGGTTCTGAATTTGCTGAAGGCGGGATTTACTTTGCATATATATGATGTAGTGACAGAAGCCATGCAAGATCTTACCCACCATGGCGCAATTGCTGCAGAATCTGTCGCTGCCTTGGCCGAAAATGCGGATGTGATCATTACCAGTGTGCAAACGGGCCAGCAGGTCAGCGAGATTTGCATGAGTCACGATGGCATTTTTTCACATGCCAAACCCGGCTTACTTTATATTGATTGCTCTTCCATTGACATCTCTACTACTCACTTGCTGCACGAGGAAGCACAAAAACTGCATATCGCCATGCTGGATGCGCCTGTTTCAGGCGGTGTAGCAGGAGCAGAAGCCGCTACTTTAACGATCATGGTGGGTGGTAATAAAGCGGATTTTGAACGTGCGCAACCCATCTTAAAAGCGATAGGCAAAAAAATAGTGCATGCGGGACCCGAAGGCTGCGGTCAGGCCGCCAAAATTTGCAATAATCTTTTGCTGGGCATTTCCATGATTGGCGTATGTGAAGCGTTTACTTTAGCGGAAAAGCTCGGCCTTGATCCCAAGAAATTTTTTGAAATTAGTTCCAATGCATCTGGACAATGCTGGTCCATGACTAGCTATTGTCCTGTGCCCGGCATTCTGGAGAATGTACCGGCCAATCGCGACTATCAACCCGGTTTTATGGCCAAAATGATGCTGAAAGATTTGCGTTTGGGGCAACATGCCGCTGAAGCGACGGATACAGTCATTCCTTTAGGCTCTGTAGCGACAGAGCTGTATGAGTTATATGTTAATCAGGGATTTGGCGAAAAGGATTTCTCAGGTATTATTAATCTTCTTGCGAGCAAGTTAAATGACTAAGAGGGGTACATTTCACGCGGGCATTTTACATCCATCGCGCCTATTTTGCCTGTTCAAATAAATTCCTGTATCATGGGTGGAGATTGAAAATTAAAAACATTAATAAACAATAAGGTACAGGTAAAACACATGCAAATCCGGCCATTTTTCGCTTTTGTTTTCTCCATCTTTTTCTTACTTACCAGTTTTCCCGTTGCCGCTCAATCCAGTCTTGAAAGTAGTGTGGAAAATTATTTTGAATCCATCCAGTCATCTCCACATGCATTATCAGTGTTTTTGCGTAGTATGCCTAAAGGCGGCGACCTGCATAATCATGCATCAGGTGCTACTTATGCAGAAAACCTGATCCGGTATGCCAAGAACGATGATCTTTGTATTAACAGACAAACTTATGCTGTTTTTGCTGATGCACAATGCACAGCAAGCGACCGCCTAGACACTGTTGTGACAGATCCAGCTTTATATGATGCTGTTATTGATGCATGGTCTATGCGTCATTTTGTGGCAGGAAAAGAATCCGGGCATGATCATTTCTTTGCAACGTTTGGAAAGTTTGGTGTTATTACTGGAAAACACAGCGGTGAAATGTTAGCTGAAATCAGTCAACGTGCGGCGATGCAGAATGAATTGTATGTTGAACTCATGGTGACAGCAGACAACAATGAATCTGGAAAGCTTGGCAAGCGGATAGGCTGGGATCCTGATTTTTCAGCCATGCGCGACAAACTGCTCGCAGCCGATTTTCAAAATATTATTCAGTCCATTTCGAAGCGATTGAATGATGATGAGGCTCAAAAATCTTCACTGCTTGCCTGCCAGTCAACACATCCCAAAGCGGGCTGTGGATTAAAAGTACGTTATCTCTATCAGGTATTACGCGAACAGCCGCCTGAAATGGTATTTGCTCAACTGCTTGCTGGTTTTGAAGCTGCTAGCAAAGACCCGCGTGTTGTGGGCATCAATATGGTGCAGCCGGAAGATGGTGTTATTTCCATGCGAGATTATGCCCTGCATATGCAAATGGTACAGTTTTTACATAACATTTATCCTAATGTCCGTGTCAGTTTGCATGCAGGCGAGTTGAATGACCAGCTTGTCCCACCCGAAGGTTTGAAATTTCATATTACTGATGCAGTGGAAGTGGCAGGTGCTAACCGTATCGGTCACGGCGTTGATATAGCGCAGGAAACAAAAGCCTATTCATTGCTGAAAGAAATGGCAGATAAGGGCGTCATGGTCGAGATAAACCTGAGCAGTAACGAAGGGATATTGGGTATTCAAGGTAAAGAACACCCGCTGCCGCTTTACCTGCGTTATGGCGTACCGGTTGCGTTGTCGACTGATGATGAAGGTGTCAGCAGAAGTAATTTGACGACTGAATATGTCAAGGCTGTTACTACCTATCATCTTTCCTATCCCACATTAAAAAATATGGTGCGTAACAGTATTGCTTACGCATTCGTCCCTGGCGAAAATTTATGGACTGATCGTGATTACCGTCAACCGGTTTCTGTCTGCGCTAAAGACAGCCTGGGTTCAGATAAACCTTCCTCGGCCTGCCGGGTATTTTTGGATGCGAACGAAAAAGCTAGTCTGCAATGGGAGCTTGAAAAACGATTCGTTGCGTTCGAACGACGCTTTAAAAATTAAAGTTCAGTAAAAGAGCGCTTGCGGAAACAAAAGTTTCCGCAAGGGGCTTTCAGGAGGAAAGCCTGTTTTATTTGTTATTTGCTAATGATAAAGTAAATTAATTTATCGAAAGGAATCGAGTCAATGACACATATTGTTAATCTCGCGGAAGTTAGCTTAGCAGATCTTGCCATTGTAGGCGGTAAAAATGCTTCGACCGGTGAAATGATTCAGCATCTTTCACGTGGCGGCATTAAAGTGCCAGGTGGCTTTGCAACGACCGTGGAAGCCTATAAGTACTTTCTGTCTCAACGTGATTTAGATAAAAAAATATTACGCATTCTTCACTCCGTCAAAATAAAAAATATGCAATCGCTTGCAAAAGCGAGCGCGGAAATCAAGCAATTGATCATTGCCACACCACTCCATAAGGAATTTGAACGGGAGATTACAGCCGCATACGCCAAGCTGAATAATGCTGCCGTAGCTGTTCGATCTTCTTCAACCGCTGAAGACTTGGCGAGCGCTTCATTCGCAGGACAGCAGGAAACGTTCCTAAATGTTAAAGGTATTCAATCAGTTTTACATGCGGTTAAATTGGTTTTTGCCTCTCTCTTTACCAGTCGCGCCATTGCCTACCGCATACATCATGGCTTTGATCATCATCAAGTCGCAATGTCTGTGGGTATTCAGCCCATGGTGCGCAGTGATAAAGGTGCAAGCGGTGTGATTTTCACGCTGGATACAGAATCTGGTTTTGACAAGGTGATACTGATTACAGCTTGTTATGGTTTGGGTGAATCTATTGTGCAGGGTAAGGTTAATCCGGACGAATTTTTTGTATTCAAGCCTTCGTTGCAAATGGGCAAGTTTGCATTACTTGAGCGCAAGCTCGGTGAAAAAAACAGCATGATGATTTATACCAAAGAAAAGAATCCGAAGAAATCAATTAAAAGTGTTATTGTACCTGAAGCTAAGCGTAATAAATTTTGTATCAGTGATGATGAGGTGCGAAAGTTGTCAGAACAGGCACTGATAATTGAACAACATTATGGCAAACCCATGGATATCGAGTGGGCCAAGGATGGATTGACCGGTGAAATATTTATTTTGCAGGCGCGTCCTGAAACAGTCAAAAGCCAGCATGTAAACACACAAATACTGGAACGTTTTGAATTGTCAAAGCCCGGTAAGGTATTGGTACAGGGACAAAGTGTAGGCCAGCGTATAGGACACGGCCCTGCCAAGGTTATCAAGGAAGCCAAAAATATTCATTCCATGAAACCTGGCAATGTATTGGTGACGGATATGACTGACCCTGATTGGGAACCTATCATGAAACTTGCCTCTGCTATTGTCACTAATCGCGGTGGAAGAACGTGTCATGCTGCTATTGTAGCGCGCGAATTGGGTATTCCCGCCATTGTGGGATGCGGAGATGCAACCAGTCAAATTTCAAATGATGAAATCGTTACCGTTTCCTGTGCTGAAGGTCAGACAGGATTCGTTTATGAAGGAAAAATTCCATACACGATCAATCAAATCAGCGTTGCGAACCTGCCAGAATTACCTGTCAAACTTTGCCTGAATATCGGGAATCCTGATAAGGCATTTACAACCCAGTTTCTCCCCAATGAAGGGGTGGGCCTTGCGCGATTGGAGTTTATTATTGCTCACATGATCGGTATTCATCCCAATGCATTATTGAGTTTTGATAAGTTGTCAAAAAAATTAAAGCAGCAAATTAGACAGCGCACAGCTGCTTATGCGAGCCCTGTTGAGTTCTACATTGAAAAATTACGCGAAGGGATTTCCACTATCGCCGCCGCCTTCTATCCCAAGCAGGTGATATTCCGATTTTCGGATTTCAAGTCCAATGAATATGCCAACCTGCTGGGTGGCTCACAGTTCGAACCGCAGGAAGAAAATCCCATGCTGGGTTTTCGCGGCGCTTCACGTTATATCAGCCCGCAATTCCAGCGCTGTTTCGAATTGGAATGCGAAGCTGTGAAACGCGTTCGTGACGGCATGGGCTTGACCAACGCACAGGTAATGATTCCCTTTGTGCGTACAGTTGATGAGTTAAAGAAAACCATTGAATTGATGGAACAATGCGGATTATCTCGCGGTAGAAATGAATTGAAATTGTATATGATGTGCGAAATTCCTTCGAACGTTTTACTCGCAGAGCAATTTTTAGAATTAATAGATGGTTATTCCATCGGATCAAATGATCTAACCCAATTAACATTGGGACTTGATCGGGATTCAAGCCTGGTGGCGCCATTATTTGACGAACGGGATGAGGCAATTAAAAAATTACTGCACGAAGTGATCTCTGTCTGTCATAAGAAAAACAAATATATAGGGATTTGCGGGCAAGGCCCTTCAGACCATCCTGATTTTGCAAAATGGCTGCTGGATGAAAAAATACAATCTATTTCTCTTAATCCGGACACCGTCGTGGACGCTTGGCTCATGTTAGCAAAAGATTTGCCTAAGCCCTCACGCAAGCATACAGAAACAAGCAAAGAATCCGCCTCTAACCTGAACCTTAATACGCTCGATACAGCGACCTTTATAAAATGTTCTTCAGCGTAGTTGGTTAGCACCGGCGTCTGACAGTTAAGACGCCGGCTTTTGCAAATCACCGCTCAATAATTGCATATATTTTATGCAGCCATGTTTTTATCTGGATTTTGGCTGGTTCGATAATACTGTCATCCTGAGAGCGTTTTTGGCTCGAAGGATTTTCCCCGATGTACAAAAGAAGATCCTCGCTTCGCTCAGGAGGATAGTTTTGTGAACGCCTTCAAAAATAGCCGAAGTCCAGCTTATAGCACACGGTATTTTTCCAGGAGCGGCTCTGTTCATTCCTATCTGGTATTCATATATACTTTGCGCTGATAATTTAAAGTAACTGCCACCCATGATTAGCTTACGTAACATCACCTTGCGCCGCGGCCAGACTATTTTGCTGCAGGACGTCAATTGGACCATTTATCACAAGCAGCGTATTGGGATCATAGGGGCGAACGGCTCTGGCAAATCCAGCTTGTTTGCCTTGTTGCTGCAGACGTTACATGCCGATAAAGGTGAGCTTGAAATTCCCCGGCAAATCCGCATTGCGCATGTAGCCCAGGAAACACCCGCTTTATCCATGTCAGCACTGGACTTTGTTCTGGATGGTGATATCGAATGGCGTGAATTACAAGCAGCGTTAAAAGAGGCTGAAGCAAAAAATGATGGTACGCGGATCGCCCTGCTGCACGAAAAGCTCAGCATTATTGATGGCTATACTGCACCCAGTCGGGCAGCCATTATCCTGGATGGGTTGGGCTTTAATCCGGAAGAACAACAAAAAGCAGTGAGTGATTTTTCTGGTGGATGGCGTGTTCGCCTGAATCTGGCAAAAGCATTGATGGCACGCTCGGATGTGCTGTTGCTGGATGAACCGACCAATCACCTCGATCTGGATGCCGTCATTTGGCTTGAGCAATGGCTTTTGAAATATGCGGGAACCTTATTACTGATCTCCCATGACCGTGATTTTTTGGATCAGACGGTTGATCACATTGCTCATCTTTCACACCAGCAGCTTAAATTGTATACCGGCAATTATTCTACCTTCGAAAAGCTGCGTGCCAATGAATTGCTCATGCAGCAAGCGGCATATGAAAAGCAGCAAAAAGCAATCGCGCATATGCAATCTTTTGTGGATCGATTTCGCTACAAAGCTTCCAAAGCGCGCCAGGCCCAGAGCCGACTAAAAGCATTAGAACGGATGGAAGTGATTTGTGCGGTTTCAGCCGAATCACCTTTTCAATTTCATTTCCGGCCGCCAGCACAATGCCCAAATCCTTTGTTGACACTTGAAAAAGCCGATGCAGGATATGGCGATAAATGTATTCTTCAGCATATCAATTTAAGCATTACCCCTAAGGATAGAATCACGATTCTTGGACCAAATGGTGCCGGAAAATCAACACTGATTAAACTGTTGGCGGGCGAACTCAGCCCTCTTCGTGGTAAAAGAGTGACAGGCCCGGGATTGAAAATAGGCTATTTTGCCCAGCATCAGGTTGACAGATTGCACCTTACTGAATCACCGCTCGCTCATTTGCGTGTGCTGGCAGAAAATGTACCTGAACTGGAATTGAGGAAGTACCTGGGTAGTTTTGGATTTTCAGGCGATATGGTATTAAAGTCAGTAGGACAGTTTTCAGGCGGCGAAAAATCACGCCTTGCGCTGGCGCTCCTGGTGTGGCAGCGACCCAACTTGCTACTGCTCGATGAGCCTACCAACCACCTGGATATGGACATGCGCAATGCACTCAGCATTGCCTTGCAGGAATATGAAGGCGCGATGATTCTAGTGACACATGACCGCTTTTTGGTGCGTTCAACCACAGACCAATTATTACTAGTGGCAAATGGTAAGCTGCAGCCTTTTGACGGTAATCTAGAGGATTATCAGCAGTGGCTATTCGAATTTCGCCGACAGCAAACCGCGGATACATCGGGATCACGAGACAAACCAGAAGAGTCACGTAAAGCGCAACGTCAGCATGAAGCAAAACAGCGAGAGCACCGCCGTCCTTTACTGCAGAAAATAAAAAAACTGGAAGATGAGCTGGCAAAATTACAAAAAGAAACGGCGCAAATTGAAGAAATGTTAACGGATTTGACGCTCTACGAGCCTCAGAATAAAGATCGGCTGCAAAAATACTTGTTGGCCCAGGCGCGCATCAAAGCCGCAGTCGAAGAGGCAGAAAATGCGTGGCTTAGCGCCTGCGAAGAAAAGGATCATCAAAATAACTAATTGATAATAATAGTTATTTATTGTAAATAGCCTGCTTGATAACACACTCGTATTTTTGTGTTTCTTGTTATATAAGTAGAGTTTGGGCTGAAAGAACTTTGCTTTCGAGCTAACAATAAATTGTATAAGAGCATTAAAAAATGAGGAGCCAATATGCCATTACTATTAAATCTGTGGGGTCCGGGTGAAAATGATGCAGGTCGACTGGAAATCAATGGCAAGGATCTAATTATCGAGTTTATCCCCCACACAAACTCGGCATCCGATACCAAACATGCGGCTATGCGCAGAGATCGTTTTAATTTTGCCCTTTCATTTTATTTATCTTATCTGCTCGAGGAACAGATTGATTACAGCAGCCTGGCCAGAATTACACAAGTCCAGGACGTTGAACGTGAAGGCTATTGTATTTTACTGAGCTTTAGCAAAAACGTGGATGCAGCTGTCATACAACTGCTCTTTGGGGGAGAATATTTGTCCCGCTCTGAATTGGCTAAATTTATGGATGAGGAATGCCGACGGAATATACTCGAGAAAACAGGAATTTATTTCAATCAGTTGCAGCAAAACAAGGATGAAATCAAAGAACGCAGTCATGGTGCTACCCGGCATCCTTTAGATGATTTAATCCAAGATGAATCCAATGAATTCGCAAAGCTAGATGCAGAGTATGAACTGGCAGCTAAAAACCATGCAAAGCATCTCGCGCAATATGAGGAAAAATTGGATGAGCAGAGCAGAAATCTGGCTCAACTGAACAAGGAGTTAAAGTTATTGGAACAAGCTATTAGCGAGTTCGCCCTAGAAGAAGAACAGCAGAAGAAGAAGTCACAGGAAGTCATGCTCGAAAAATATCACGAACTGATCACGCAGTTGGATCAGACTTATGCTGCAGCCAAGCTGCCTGTTGCGACGCCTTTGGTTACGTTGCATGAGCAAACAGGTATAGTAAATTCATCAGCTTTGGCAATCAAAATGGAATTTGAAACCCAGTTTGTGAAAATGGAAAATGCAATTGATCGAATTCAGCAAAGGAATCCTGTCGCTAAAATAGTGAATCAGTACGACGATGGTTTAAATAGTGAATTAGATGATAACAGAAATGTTTTTGAAGATTGGGCGGCGCAATCAAAAATCAAAACAGCTTACTATGCTAAAAGTATGGCCTTGCTGAAAAAAAATCTTGCTGAGTCTCAAACTGTACTAGTTTATGCAGCTTTTGAAGACCAGATTGCCATTCAGCGTACCATGAAAATAGAACAGCATCCCGATCATGAAATTTATGATGATATATGTATACTCGATGAGCAAGACAAGAAATTTTTTACCGAATTAGCTAAGCAAGTCACGTTAAATGCGCTCGCCCGCGAAGAAGAACTAAGAAACAAAATAGCGCTAGAGAACGCTCAAGTGACGGCGCCTGCTGCAAAACAGCTAACTTCTTATAAATCCCGGTCAAAGACAATGAGTTCCTCGTTTTATGAGGCGATGTCTAACTATACTTCGCAAGCGCGACAGCTGCTATTTACTACCTCAACCACCAATAAGGAAGTTGAGCTCAAGGAAAATAGCGGCACAATAACGCGCACTCGAGGTTTATCTTTTACACAGCAAAATAGCAAATGAGTTATCTAATTAGTCTTGATCATGTTTCACTCGCTTTTGGGCTGGATGCGCTGCTTGATAATGTCAAGCTGCAGATTGCTGGGGGCGAACGTGTTTGCTTAATTGGCCGTAACGGAGCGGGCAAGTCGTCGCTATTAAAAATTGTGGAAGGAACATGTCAGCCAGACAGTGGTACTGTCTGGCGTCAGCCGGGGCTACGGCTGTCCTGTCTTTCTCAGACGCTGCCTTCGGATCGTGAAATGACTGTGTATGAATACGTTGCGCAAGGGTTGGCTAGCACGGGTCAATTACTCGCAGCTTATCATGCGCTGACACAAAAAATTGCATTATCGCATACAGAGCGGGATTTAGCGGAACTGGAGCAATTGCAACACCGTATCGATGTTAATCAAGGATGGGCGTTTGAGCAGAATATCAATACCACACTAAGCCGACTGGAATTGAATGCGGACCAGAAAATGGCTGATTTATCCGGCGGCTGGCAGCGCCGTGCGGCACTTGCACGGGCCTTGGTGTCAGCACCTGATTTACTATTACTTGATGAGCCGACCAATCATCTCGATATTCATGCCATTCAATGGCTGGAAGAGTTACTGCTTTCAAGCAGCGTGACACTTCTGTTTGTGACGCACGATAGGACTTTGTTACGTCGTCTGGCAACACGTATTATTGAGCTGGATCGCGGACAACTGACTTCCTGGCCGGGTGATTATGATAATTTTCTGCGCCGCAAGGAAGAAATGCTGCACGCGGAAGCCAAGCAAAATGTAGAGTTTGATAAGAAGCTGGCGCAGGAAGAACGATGGATTCGGCAAGGCATCAAGGCTCGTCGTACGCGTAATGAAGGGCGTGTCCGCGCTCTTTATGCTATGCGCACAGAGCGGGCAAAACGTCGCGAAGTGCAGGGTGCATCATCCTTTAATATGAATACGGCGGAGCAATCCGGGCAGGTAGTGATAGAGGCAAAAAACATTTCCCACCATTTTAATCATACGCCGGTGATTCATAATTTCTCATTACGTATCATGCGCGGCGATAAGATTGGTCTCATCGGTCCCAATGGCGCTGGTAAAAGCACATTGCTGAATATTTTATTGGGGGAGTTGACGCCGCAACAAGGCTCTGTGACGCACGGAACCAAATTACATATCGCCTATTTCGATCAGTTGCGTCGTAATCTCGATTTGGAAAAATCTGTGATAGATAATGTTGCAGAGGGAAGAGAGTTTATTGAAATCAATGGTAATAGACGGCATATCATCAGCTATCTTGGTGATTTTCTCTTTACCCCGCAGCGTGCATTAACACCCGTTAAAGCGCTATCCGGAGGCGAATGTAACCGTTTACTGCTGGCGAGATTGTTTTCCCAGCCGGCTAATTTACTGGTCATGGATGAACCGACTAATGACCTTGATATTGAAACCTTGGAATTACTTGAAGAATTACTCAGTGAATATCAGGGCACACTGTTATTAGTGAGTCATGATAGAACTTTTTTGGATAATGTGGTAACCAGCACGCTGGTATTTGAAGGCAATGGTAAGGTGAGAGAATATATAGGCGGTTATCAGGACTGGTTGCGTCAGAGAAAAACAGAACCTGCACCGATGCTTCAGCCAGCACGCCAGCCAGCGCAGGCGATTCATCAAAAAATATCAAAGCAAAATAAAAAATTAAGCTATAAAGAGCAGCGTGAGTTGGATAAATTGCCGGCAAAGATCGAGGCACTGGAACACCAACAGAACGAATTACAAACCGAAGTTTCAAGTCCCGAATTTTATAAAAAGTCCCCTGATGTTGTTACCGAAACATTGGCAAAGTTGAAGAAAATATCCACGGATCTGGAGCAAGCCTATCAACGTTGGCAGGAATTGGAAGATCGATCATCCTGATATTTTGGGTTGTCACACGGGAACGATCCCGTGTGACAATATTAAATTGAATCCCCGGTTTTAATTGACTGCATTAGGTTTACCATTTGAATCGCCGCATCTGCTGCTTCAACGCCTTTGTGGCCTATTTTGCCGCCCACACGGTCTTCAGCCTGCTGCATATTGTTGGTCGTTAAAACGCCAAATATGACAGGAATTTCATAATCCAGCATCACGCGCTGACAACCTTGGCTCACCTGCTCACAAACATAATCATAATGATCTGTATCGCCTCGAATGACGCAGCCGAGACAAATAATGGCTGCATATTTTTTTGATTTTGCCAGCAATTGTGCAGGGAGAGGAATCTCAACTGCACCAGGGACACTGATCACAGTGATACTGTCCTGGTTAATGCCTTGAGCCTTTAAACCTGATAAAGCGCCTTCAAGTAATTTGTCTGTTATAGATTGATTGTACTGACTGACGACAATGGCAAATTTATTTTTCATTATCAAATTTCCTTACTGCTTAATTGCAAATCAAGGTGAATGGAGTGATTGAGCTTTTGTTTTTTGGTAAGCAGATAATGGCGGTTATGTTCATTATCAAAAGCGGGCAGCGCCACTTGGGTGACGTGGTCAACACCGTAGGCGATGAGGTCATTAATCTTATGCGGATTGTTTGTTAATAACTGTACGCGATTAATGTGCCGATTACGCAGGTAATTGGCTGCAATATAATATTTTCGGGCATCCACCGGCAATCCCAGTTTTTGGTTAGCTTCAACGGTGTCATAACCCTGTTCTTGCAGTGCATAAGCTTTTATTTTGTTGAATAAACCAATGCCTCTGCCTTCCTGACTCAGGTAAATTAACATACCGCCTTCTTCACTGATTTTTTTCAAGGCGAAGTGTAATTCCTGGTGGCAGTCACAACGCTGCGAAGCGAATAAATCACCGGTCGTGCAAGAGGAATGGACGCGCACAAGCAAAGGCTCATCTGGGGCGCGTGGGGCTTTGGAGAGGACCACATGCTGTTCGCCGGTAATTTTTTCTTTTATGACAGTGATGTTAAACATTCCGTAATTTTCAAGCGGAAGCGATGTAGCAGTTTCTTCTTCAATCAGATTTTCGCGATTAAGACGATAAGCAAGGATGTCATTCACGGACAGCAAGGTGAGCCCATGCTGGGCAGCAAAATTTTCCAATTGCTCGCCGCGCGTCATCGTGCCGTCTGTGTTCATTAGTTCACAAATGACTGCAGCGGGTTTTAAACCTGCCAATCGCATTAAATCAATGGAACCTTCGGTATGGCCTTGGCGTTCCAGCACCCCGCCGTCTTTGGCATGCAAGGGGAACACATGGCCGGGTCTTGCCAGATCTTCCGGTTTTGCATCATCACTGATAGCGAGCTGAACAGTCTTTACACGATCTGCCGCGGAAACACCACTTACTTCTTTTGCATCAATGGAAATTGTAAAGGGTGTACTGACAAAACTGGTATTTTCATTCGGTGGAACCATCAAGGGTAATTGCAATTGTTTTAATTTATCGGAGGTAAGCGGCAGACAAACAATGCCGCTGCCTTCACGAATCATAAAATTCATGATTTCAGGTGTAATCATTTCAGCTGGAAACACCAAGTCACCTTCATTTTCACGGCTGGCGTCATCCGTCAAAATAACCATTCTGCCTTGGCGCAGTTCCGCGAGCGCTTTTTCCACGCGTTTAATTTCAGGACGCATTAGCATACCCTCCCAGCAATTTTTCAACATATTTACCCATTATGTCGACTTCGATATTAATCATGTCGCCTTCGCTATATTGATGTGTGATGGTGACGGCCTGTGTATGGGGGATAAAGGTTACTGTAAACCATTCAGGCGT
Source organism: Aquicella lusitana (assembly GCF_902459475.1). Classification (NCBI taxonomy): domain Bacteria; kingdom Pseudomonadati; phylum Pseudomonadota; class Gammaproteobacteria; order Legionellales; family Coxiellaceae; genus Aquicella; species Aquicella lusitana. Next base: position 95,314 of record NZ_LR699115.1, read on the forward strand.
GGATTCGATGACGGTGATGCTCATGCCATCCAGGCCAATATAGCCTTTGGGCACCACGTATTTTGATAATTTTTCCGGGAGACTGATTTTCACCAGCCAGGCGTCACTCGCATCGTTTTTTATTTCTAGGATTTGACCGATCCCATCCACATGGCCTTGCACGTAATGACCGCCAATACGACGATTTAATGTCAATGAGCGCTCTAGATTAACCTTGCTGCCGACGGTGAGCCGATCCAGATTGGTTAGCCGTAAGGTTTCAGGAACAGCAGTAACCTGGAAGCTTTGGTCGGTAAACTGGGTAACAGTTAGGCATACGCCATTCACAGCAATGCTGTCGCCCACAACAAGGTCGTTAAAGACAGATTGAGGTGAAATGGTAAATTGTTTGCATCCATTTATTATTTCCAGTTGAGTAATGATACCCATTGTTTCGACTATTCCGCTGAACATGTGTGCTCCTTATAATAGTTGGCTTCAAAATGAAAATCGCCGTGGATTTGAGAAAACTGGACGTAAGGGATAAGCTGTTTTTGTTTCATAGCGCCTATAATCACAGGCGCAAGATAGACATGGATTTTGTTTACTAGGTTTTTTCTGAAAAAACTCTCATGTATAGTCATCCCGCCTTCGACCAGCAGACTAGTAATATTCTTTTTGCCAAGTTCGTCCAAAAGACTTGATAAATCAACCCGACCTTGTTCATCGGGAGGCAAAACCAGTACTTCAATATTTTTATCGCGCAAGGCCTTGTGCTGATCTGCCTTCATTGCATCAGTTGTAGCTAGCAGGATTTTAGCGGGCATTGAGGAATCAAAAAGCCGTAAATCAAGCGGTAGTTCACCGCGGCTGGATAAAATAAGGCGAACAGGATGTTTGATGTTTTTTTCATTCTCTGCATCAAGACGGACAGTGAGCAGTGGGTTGTCGTCGATGGCTGTGCGCGCGCCAATTAAAATAGCATCAACTTGTTGTCTTAGCAGATGAGTAGTATGCCGTGACTCACTGCTGGAAATATTTTTGGAATCGTGTGGATGAGTGATGGTTTTTCCATCCAGTGACATGGCCCATTTGGCAATCACAAAGGGACGCTTATGGCGCATGAAATGAAAAAATATTTCATTTAAGCGGCTTGCTTCTGCCTCTAGCATGCCCGTTTCAACCGTTATTCCTGCTTCCCGCAGCGCTTCAATGCCTTTACCTGCCACAAGTGGATTGGGGTCAAGGCAGGCGACGTAAACTTTTTTTATACCTGCCCGAATAAGGGCATCCGTGCAAGGCGGTGTTCGATTGTAATGGCAGCAGGGCTCGAGTGAAACATAGGCAGTTGCGCCCCGGGCTGCGGTTCCAGCTTCACGCAGAGCATAAATTTCTGCATGCGGTTCACCCGCGCGTTGGTGAAATCCTTGTCCGACAATGCGGTCATCTTTGACGATAATGCAACCTACCATCGGATTAGGCGAAACCGTCAAACGGCCTTGTTCAGCCAGTTGAAGTGCGAGTGACATGAAGCTTGAATGGGTTGTTGCCTGCATGTATTAAGCCCTTATAGTCGGCTTCGGGGCTTTTTATGAATGCATGCCACAACATACCGGCAGTTGTGACCTATTTAGGGCAACAACAGAAGGATATGTTTACTGGCTTATCTTCTTTCATCCGGACTTTAACCGTCGGCTCTGGATTTGCACCAAATCTGCTGACCAGCTCTCATGGGGCAAAATGGCCTCATGAAAGTGCGCTCGCGGGCTTTTTGCTACCGATTAATTATCAATAAGTTAGCAAATTACCGCCGGTAGGGAATTACACCCTGCCCCGAAGATAAGGCATGAAAAATAATCGTAAATAGAGGTTTTGTCAATACAGATCAGGCGAGTGACGGTGGAGTGTAATAGGCGATCCATGTAAAATACGGCCATTCTGTCTTGCAAAAGGAATGGCGTCATCATGAAGAACATTTTTACCGATCACCCCAAAAGTATAGGAGAAAGCTATCTACAGCATTTCAAATTTGCTTTTCTGTTTGGGATGAACATGCTGATAGCGGGCGTCGCCTGCCTGGTTCATGCTATTTTTCCTTTTCTTTTTCAGAAAACAGGAAGCAATATTCTCTTGAAAATGACCCGGCATTTTGTCGAACGCATGCCGAGGACAGAAGACAGGATTGTTTCACTTTCACAGTCGCTCGAGCGCAAAATTCATGAAAATGCAAAAAAGGAATTTATCCGGCATTAATGGCACATCATTAAAGCGTCAACCATATTCTGGCTGTTTCACTCAGGTATTTCGTTAGCTAGATAGATTCTGGGCGGTTTGTTATTCTTGTGATTACGCATATTAAATTTAACTTATATCAATGGTGAATCATGGATGAACTAAACGACGAGGTGCAACAAGCTGCAAGAATTGCATTGATGGAATGGCAGGCTGATATTAGCAAGAATAGCTATACCCGCGACAATGATTTAATTCATACAGTACAATTTTCATTGCCGAACACGTTTTCAACGTTTAACGCCGAGCTAGAAGCCTTCGGTGATGCAGTAGCAAGCAGGTTAGAACCGCTTGTGAATGAAAATAACCTGTCTGCTAACTTGCCACATTTAGACGAATATGACGCATTGGGTGAGCGTATCGATAAAGTAAAACATCATCCTAGTTATATTGAGGCGGGTGATATTATTTATGCATCCCGCCTGCTTGCCAAAATGGCAAAACCTGGCGGCTTGGTAGAATGCCTGTCACTCCTGTTTCTGTCTTCGCAAGCGGGCGAGGCCGGGCACAATTGTCCTATAGCCTGTTCAGCCGGCATCATTCGGGTTTTACAGCGTGTCCCCGATTTTCCTGACAAAGCCTTTTATCTGGAAAAATTATTATCGCCTTCCTTTCAAACTAACTTTACAGGTGCGCAATTTTTGACAGAAATACAAGGCGGGTCAGATGTCGGTCAAAATGCGGTGCGTGCTGAACATGATCAAAAAGAAGGATGGCGCATTTATGGTGAGAAATGGTTTTGTTCTAATGCGGGTGCCAATCTGATTTTTATTACCGCGCGGTATGATCAGACTGTTCAGGGTACAAAAGGATTGGGATTGTTTCTTGTGCCCGCCGAATGGAAGGGGAAAAAAAATCATTATCGATTAAGGCGGTTGAAGGACAAAATTGGTACACGTTCCATGGCGACGGGTGAAATTGATTTTTGCGGTGCTCACGCCATTCCGGTGGGTTCGTTAGAAGAAGGCTTTCATCTTGTCATGGATAATGTTTTACATTTATCCAGGTTGTTTAATGCTTTTTGTGTATTGGGGATGGCCCGTCGCGCGTACACAATCGCACGCGCGTACGCAAAATACCGTGAAGCGTTTGCGCATCCCATTTTGGATTACCCTTTAATCCGCGAAAATTTGGCCCGTATCAAGGCTGAAAATGCGGCTATGCTGGCGGCTATTTTTGCCACCGCTCGATTGCAGGATCAGCTGGATATAGGAGAATGGCCCAATCAGGATGGAAAGTTATTATTAAGATTACTCGTCAATATACAAAAATACCTGACAGCGCTTTACTCGGTAGAGCATATTCATCATGCGCTGGATGTATTGGCCGGTAACGGTACAATCGAAACATTTTCATCGCTTCCACGTTTATTGCGCGACTGCATTGTGTGCGAAAACTGGGAAGGAACACATAATATTTTGCGCATGCAAGTTCTGAAAGATATTCTTAAGTATGATATTGATCAGATCTACATAACGTTCATGCAAGGTGAATTTGCTAAATTAGATGTTACGTCAAAACACACACAATTGCTGGCGGAAAAACTCAATGAATTTGAGCGCGAATTAAGCCAGTTTCGCCAGCTTAATCCGGAATTGCAATCACTTAATATTCAATTTATTGTAGATAGAATGGCGATTTTATATTGTGCTTTAATGCTGTTAATCGAAGCGCAGGATCAGAAAGAAAAAAATAAATCGGCATCAAAACTGGATTGTTATCAGTATTTTTATATACTGCATATAGCCGATAAAAAAATACATTATGACCAGGCATATCTTGATCTGATAACTAGGATCATCTCAACTGAATGAGTAACAACGCGTCTATAAATGATACCGCTTTGATTACATGGCCGCCGCTTTTTTTCATTAGAAAGCACCGACGTGCGCGACATGTAAAAATCAGGGTAACAAAAACACATCAACTGGAAATCACTGTCCCATATCGATTTAATATCCGGGAAATTCCCGCAATTCTGGAAGAGAACAGAAGCTGGATTACTAAACACTTGCAACGTTTACAACCCTGGTATCCTGACGTATTGCCAGAAAAGATAGACATACACTTTCTCAGGCAAAGCTGGACGGTAACTTATATGGCATGTCAATCGCGTTTAAAGCTGGTTTGCCGCCCAGATAATGAAATTGTACTGATGGGCGACGTGCATAACCATGAAACTTGCAAGACATTACTGGGTAAATGGCTAAAACAGCAGGCTAAACTGGTTTTGATACCGCTGCTCGAAAAACTTAGTCTGCAAACGGGGCTACAATATAAGCATGTCACTATTCGCAACCAGAAATCCTTATGGGGCAGTTGTACTTGCGATAAGGCAATCAATCTTAATTATAAGCTCATCTTTTTGCCGCCTGAACTCGTTACCTATGTCATGATTCATGAGCTTTGTCACCTTCGTCATCTCAATCATTCCCCTCAGTTCTGGGCGCTGGTCGCCCAATTCGATCCTGCCTGGCAGGATCATCGGCGTTCACTTCGTGGCACAGACCAATATATCGCTCCCTGGCTTTAAATACGTTTACTGTGCGACATGTTACACATTTGTTGATAAAATCGGAATGTTATACCCGGTGAGAAGGAAAGCAGAGGGATGACAATGCATTTGAAATTGCTGTTAAGATGGCTCCCGCTTTGTTTGATCGTTATTGGACTAGGCTGCGTTTTTTATTTTGGCTGGCACCGATACCTCAGTTTTTCTGCGTTAAAAGATTATCATGCGTTATTACGCGGCTGGGCAGAGGCACATTATCTACTGACCGCTATTATCTACATCATGGTTTATATCGTTGCGGTTGCGTTATCTGTGCCGGGGGCGGTGTTTATTACGCTGACAGGCGGTTTTTTATTCGGCCCTATTGCGACGCTTTATGTTGTGACAGGTGCGACACTTGGCGCGACACTTTTGTTCCTTGCAGTACGCAGTGCATTGGGTGTCTCGCTTGCAGCTAGGGCGCGCGGTTGGGTGGCGAAAATGGAAAAAGGCTTTAATGAGAATGCATTTAACTATCTGCTTATTTTAAGGCTCATTCCTCTTTTTCCTTTTTGGGCAATTAACGTTGCCGCGGGATTGCTTGCCGTACGGCCTGTCACATTTATTGTGGCTACTTTTATAGGCATTATTCCGGGTACTTTTGTGTATGTGATGGTGGGAAATGGCTTAAGCACCGTTCTGGCTTCCGATCAGGTGCCTCAATTAAATGTTATTTTTGCACCTCCCATTCTATTACCGTTGCTGGGCCTTGCGCTGCTTGCATTATTACCCGTCATTTATAAAAGATGGAAAAGGAGATCCTGATGACGATGCTCCACGTTGATCTTTGTGTGATTGGTGCCGGTTCAGGTGGGTTAAGCACCGCAGCCGTTGCTGTCCAGATGGGAGCGTCAGTCGCTTTAGTGGAAGCTGGGAAAATGGGTGGTGATTGTTTGAACTATGGATGTGTGCCATCCAAGTCACTTTTGGCAGCAGCAAGACGCGCTCAGGATATGCGTGAAGCAGAACAGTTTGGGTTATCGGCCATGGAAGTGTCGGTTGATTTTTCAAAAGTCATGGCGCATGTTCACGGTGTTATCCAGACCTTGAGCGCCAACGATTCTGTTGAGCGGTTTACCAAATTGGGTGTGCAAGTCATTCAAAAGCCAGGCACGTTTAAAGATAGCCGCACACTGCTTGCCGGCGATACTATTATCAAAGCCCGCCGTTTTGTGATTGCAACAGGATCTTCTCCCGCCATACCGCCCATCCCAGGGCTAGAGAAAGTGCCTTTTTATACCAATGAAACGATTTTTGATGTGATTAAAAAACCCGAACACCTTATTGTCATTGGCGGTGGCCCCATTGGTTGCGAATTGGCACAGGCATTTTTACTGCTGGGTGCCCGTGTAACGCTGTTGGAGGCTTTTAACATTCTGCCGCGTGATGAGGAGGATCTGGTAGGCGTTTTGCGCGAGGAACTAATAAAGAACGGATTAACCTTGCATGAAAGGGTGAAAATCACGCAAGTTAATCAGCGAGAAGGCCAAATTGACATTGTATTTGAAAAAGAGGGGCAGCAGCAGATAGTGACCGGTTCTGATTTGCTCGTCGCGACTGGGCGCCAAGCCAATATACAAGGGCTTAATCTGGAAGCGGCAGGTGTTCGCTATTCAAAGAAGGGGATTGACGTGAATGCCAGCTTGCGAACAAGCAACAAATATATTTATGCAATCGGCGATGTTGTAGGCCCGTATCAGTTTACCCACATGGCAAATTATCACGCAGGCATTGTGATTAAAAATATTTTGTTTCGCTGGCCAGCCAAGGTGAATTATTATGCCGTGCCATGGGTAACCTATACGGGGCCCGAACTTGCTCATGTAGGTTTAAGCAGTAGGGAGGCACTCAAACAATTTCCTGACGCGCGTGTGCTGACATGGGATTTCACCGAAAATGACCGGGCTCAGGCAGAGCATAGAACGCGGGGAAAAATAAAAGTGGTGACCACGGCCAGAGGGAAAATCCTAGGCGTATCCCTATTGGGACCGCATGCAGGTGAACTATTATTACCGTGGATCCTGGCAGTGCAGGATAAGAAACACATACGAACCATGACAGATGTAATCGTGCCTTATCCTACGTTGAGCGAAATAAGCAAACGAGTAGCAGGAGAATTTTATACATCTTTACTTTTTTCTAATCGTATTCGAAAATTAGTACGGTTTTTACGTATTTTTGGATAATCCCCATGCTTGAAACCTATCTGCGTCCTTTATACCAGCTTTGTATAGCCGATCCGATTGCCCGCTGCATGAAAAATGTTTCACCAGAGCGTATTACTTATGCGTCTTGTCTGACGGGCCTGCTGGTGTTGCCGGCGCTGATGTTGAATTTACCTTCATTTGCTATCACCTTGCTGATAATGTCCGGATTTTTAGATACCCTGGATGGTACCCTTGCAAGAATGGATAACAAAGCATCTAATACAGGCTGTGTGCTTGATATTATCTCGGATCGTATTGTTGAGCTAGCGATTATAATTGGGTTATTTGCTATTGACCCTGTACACCGTGGCTGGATGACACTTGCCATGCTGGGCAGTTGTTATCTGTGTATTACTTCGTTTTTGGTAGTGGGAATTTTCAGTACAAACTATTCAAAAAAAGGATTTCATTATAGCCCAGGATTAATTGAAAGAGCGGAAGCCTTTATATTTTTTATTTTGATGATCTGGTTGCCAAATTATTTTTCAATTTTAGCCGGCCTTTTTACCATGCTGGTATTATTTACCAGTTATTTACGTATCAAGCAGTTTATAAAGGCAAACGAAACGCGGGCGGAAACGCAATACGTACCAGAAGGATAAGTAAATTTTTTAGTTATTGATGGTGGTCGCCGTGAATATATTTTGTCAGCGATGAAATCTCGTTTTTTTGTGCGAGCATAGTCCATCGCGTTAAGTCGCCGATAGAGATGATACCAATCAGTTTACCATTTTCTATGACAGGCAGATGCCTAAACCGTTTTTCGGTGACTAGTTGCATTGCTTCGGCAACGGATGTGGAAGGTGTAACTGTAACAAGCTCTGTTGTCATGATATCAGCTACTTTAAATTTTCCTACTTCACAATTACAGCTGATAACCTTGCGAATAATGTCACGTTCGCTCACAATCCCAATTAATTTATCATCTTCCATTACCAGTAGAGCACCTATACCTAATAGGTTCATTTTTTTCGCGCATTCATAAACGGTCACGTCAGGCGAGATGAGATGAATGGTGTATCCTTTATCTTGTAGCAAGCTGCTTAGACGGCTTTCCATGTTACTCTCCTTACTTTACTTAACGAAGGGTACGGACACTTTACAATGATTATTTCTTTTTGTCTGATTTTTTTTCGAATAAATGAGCATACTGGCCATATCCTCGTTTCTCCAGCTCTTCAGCTGGAATAAATTCGAGTGCGGCTGAATTCATACAATAGCGTTTGTAAGTTGGTGGCGGCCCATCATCAAATACGTGTCCTAAGTGGGATTGTCCATGTTTGGAAACCACTTCAGTTCGGTCTATAAACCAGCCCGGATCCGGTCTCAAGATAATATTGCCTGATTCGAGCGGCTTGGTAAAACTGGGCCATCCCGTCTTGGAATCATACTTATCTAATGAACTGAATAAGGGCTCACCCGATACAATATCAACATAAATGCCAGGTTTTTTATTGTCCCAATAGGCGTTTTTATAAGGCGGTTCAGTGCCTTTTTCTTGTGTGACATAGTACTGCATGGGTGTAAGCCGTTTTTTTATGACATCATCGCTTGGCTTTTGATACGGGGTTGCGGCAAAAACTAAACCAAGCGATGAAAATAAAATAATAAAAATGAAAAATATTTTAAAGCGATGAAATTTCATTACCTTACCCTCAGACTTGTCATATAATTAGTATAACGAATATTTAAATGTTAAAGATGAAGGATTCATTTGCTTAATGTTCAGGTGAAGGAATGTTTATGAATTTTATTAAAAAATGGCTTGTTCTCCTGTTTCCTTTAATTTTTTCCTTCTTTTCAGCTTCATTAGCGAATGCAGCGATTGCGACCTTTGCGGGCGGCTGCTTTTGGTGCGTCCAAGCGGATTTTGACAAAGTCCCCGGGGTTGAAAAAACGATAGTTGGTTTTACAGGCGGAGAAGTGGCTACACCCAGCTATAAACAGGTTTCTCAGGGCAAGACTGGGCATTATGAGGCGGTGCAAGTGTCCTATAATCCAAAAAAAGTCAGCTACCAGGAATTACTGGATGTTTTTTGGCATAACATTGATCCTACTGATGCCAGCGGACAATTTTGTGATAAAGGGAATCAATATCGAGCTGTGATCTTTTATCATAATAAGGAGCAAAAACGACTTGCGATAGAAAGCAAAGAGAAGTTGGTAAAATCCGGCCGATTCCCACAAGTTGTTACTGAAATATTGCCAGCAGGAACATTTTATATCGCTGAACCTTATCATCAGAAATATTATCAAAAAAATCCTATTCGGTATAAATTTTACCGTTATCGATGTGGGCGTGATCAGCGCTTACATGAGCTTTGGGGTAGTTAATTTGCCTCGTATTTAACTAGGTTGTCTCACTTGATAAGTTCCGGTTGCAGCATTTGGGCCATCGGTATTAAAGTTGACTGGGCTTGCAGGGTCTTTGGTAGCGCATACAGCTGAACTGCCTGCATTAATACGTGTTGTTGCTCCACAATTTCTAACATTGATACCGCCTGCATCCGTGCCACCATTTACCGTAATATGTATAATGAGATTTGCGCCGGTGCCGTTTTCAATCGTCACGATATCGCTAGGACTTTGTGATGTCCAGGCGACAGGTGGAAATGAAAATTTCTCTGTCGTCACTTGAGCAAATGTAGGGAAACATAGAACCAAGGAGCCTACTAGTAGCGCAACCGATGAGAGTTTTAACATCACTCACCTCCGATGCTGCAGTAAGAAGGTTGAATTCTTACTATTATACCCCCAAAGTGGTTCCTGAAATAAAACACAAAAATATTGAATAAGTTATTCAATGCGTTGCCAAACCTCATAGACTTCATCCGGCCCCGCGCTGAACCGGGAGGGCCTGGGTTTATCTGGGAAAGCAAAGTTCGCTTTTAAAATATCATGATCCAGCTCAAAAATACCTTGTAGTCTTTTACCTGCAAATGGACCTTCATCTGGAATAAAATCAATCTGATGCGGTTGGGTATCAGTATTAATAATCACTTTGCCGGACTTGCTTTTAGGAAAACCGCCTACAAATTGGGGATAAGTGACATCTGCCCAATCCAAAAGAAATTTATCGTCAGGTGTAAAGGAATAACGGAATTCCTTGAAAATGGAGTCAGGTAACCATTTGGTTTTTAGCTGGCAGCACACGACTTTCCATTTGCCTACAAGTTCTTTTTGCATACTTATTTCTCCTGATTCCAAATTTAAATAACTGTGTCAATGATTCCTTTTAAAAAACCATTAAACTTGTGAATGGTCTGAATGGATGTTTGAATGTGAAAGAGATCAGCCAAACGGTCATAATTGTGATAAGCGACAAAGGTGGTTTGTTCGGCTCGCCAGGCAACGATTTTAAGCGGCAATTCAATGCCAATCGCAGGGGATTCAACCATCAGAGCGGTGCCAACCTGGGGATTACCAAAAATCAGCACTTCTTCATCCTGCAAGGTGAGACCCACAGCACGGGCTGCCGCGCTGTGGTTTATGCGTGCAAAAATGGTGATTTGCTTTTCCCGCAATATATTTTCAATATGATCAATTATTTCTTTTACAGAACGGTTGGAGGTGTTGATAATTAAGAAATCATGGTCGTTCATGCATTCGCTCCTGCTGAATAGCGAGCAAGCCAATGATTCATTTTACCTCAATGCGGTTCTGTTTTTAAATGTATTTATTATATATAAGCCAAATACAATGGCGCTGATCCAGAAGCTAATAGGCCAGTCAGTGAAGTAGGAAAGACAGATACCTGCCCAGACGATAGCTACTGCAAGGAGCGTACTAAAAATAATGCCTGTCCAAAAATGCGATGTCCATTGTACAGCAATGGCAGCGGGCCCAACCAAGAGTGTAAAAATCAGGATGACGCCTACGACCTGACTAGTCAGTGTGACAGCAATAGCAAGGATAAGGACAAAGAAAACGGCAATCCAGAAGAGTGAAATGCCTTTGGCTTCGGCAACTTCCGGTTCAATGCTCGCAAACAATAATCGTCTACTAATGAATGCCATTGCAAGCAAACTGATAATCATCAGCCAAAACATAATTTGAATATCCTGGTCGGAAACACCCAATAAATTCCCGAAAAGGATGATGGTTGCTTGCCCGGCATACCCCTGATGGAAATGCAGAAATAAACTGCCAAGTCCCAGACAGAAGGATAGAACAATGCCAATAGCCATATCGCTTTTATTAATCCGATTACCAAATGCGCCTATTCCGATAGCAGCTATCATCGTTAATAGAAATTGTCCGGTGATGGGGGCTAAGCCAATTAATAATGCGCCGCTTGCGCCCGCAAAACCGATGTGTCCTAAAGCATGTGCTGCAAAGGAGAGGTTACGGATAATGACGAAATAACCTACGATGCCGGCTAGAATAGCTGCAATGGTGCCTGCGATAAAAGCGTGCTGCATGAAATTGTATTCAAACATAGTTGAAAGTAAGCTAATCATGGTGATGCAATTCCTGCTCGTGTATATGACGCCCTTCGCCCAAAACAAATAGTCGATTTTTAATATGAATGACTTCAATCGGTATGCCGTAGAGTGAACTCAGCATGGAGCTGGTGATGATTTCGTCCACTGCACCGATGATTGCTTTTCGCTGCGCAAAATACAAGACGCGGTTCATCACGTCCAGTAAAGGGTTGGGGTCATGTGCGGAAAATAGAATAGTAACATGCAAGTGCTGCTGGATATCCTGCAGCAAGCGTATAAATGTATCTTGATAGCGAGGATCGAGATTGGCCAGCGGTTCATCCAGTAATAGAATATCAGGTTTGTCCAGAAGTGCTTGCGCTAGAAAAATACGCTGTTTTTCGCCGCCTGAAAGCGTATGCAGCGGCCTGTCTGCATAGCTATTCGCGTTGACGAGTTCCAAGATTTTTTGTATTTCTAACCGCTTCCCTTTGGGGAGAAAAGGTAACCCATAACGAGTACCATTAAATGATGCTGATAGAATGGCGCGGCCCGTTAGGTTTGCAACGGAGGCGTGAGTGCGCATTTGCGGCATGTAACCGATTTGTTTATGGCCCTGGTAAGGCGCTGCGCCCAACACGTTAATCTTTCCCGACAGTGGTTTTAATAGTCCCAGGAGGGCTCGCAAGAATGTACTTTTACCCGAGCCGTTGGGGCCAAAAATACCTATAAACTCGCCTGCGCGAATCGATATATTAATATTTTCAATAACGGGCTGACGTCCTTTATATCCGATGTCGGCGTGTTCAGTGCTAATGACAATATGGTTATTCATGAATGAGGCTCATGCTTGTTAGCTAAGGCTTTTTCAAGCTCGTTAAGTTGGTTTATCATCCACTCTACAAACGTTGTATCGGGCGGTATCATTTCACTGACGCCTACAACCGGGATTTTTTCTTCGCTGGCGATGGCGATCATGCGGTTTGTCATGGGATTCATCACCTGTTTATTGTAAATCAGGACGCGTACGGTATGCTGACGGAGATCGGATTCAAACTGTTTTATTTGTGAAATGGAAGGCGGTACATCGTTCATGATGCTGATCTGAAACGCTTTGCCATGCATCACAAGCCCGATGCTGTCGGCCATATAATTAAAAATAGATTCGGTAGCAATCACTGGCGTATGTTGAAATCGATTTTTTAATGTTGCTATCTTATCCAAAATAATTTGATAATTTTGCTTAAACTGCTTGAGCCTTGAACCGAAATAATCCTGATGAGCAGGATCCAATTGTTGAAGCTGGCTTGTTAGCTGTTCAGCAAAACGGGGCATGGTTTCGGGCAGGTACCAGAGATGTGGATTGCTGCCTGATCGAATGCCCATTAGTTGGGCGACATTAATAACCGATCGACGTTTCTGTCCTTGAATAGCAAGTAGCGATTTCACCCAAGGATCATAATCAGCGCCGTTGTAAATGATAATATCCGCTTCCGCTGCCTGTTTTGCTATGCTGGGTTTCATGCTGAATAAATGGGGATCTTGGCTGGGACTATTAAGCACGCTCGATATGCTGACATAACGACCACCTATTTGCTGGGCAATGTCACCATACACATTTTCGGCAGCGATAATATGAATCGCAGCCTGCGCAGTAATGCCGTGCAGGCTTATCACGAATGCGGTTAAGAAAAGCAGAATGATCTTTATGAGCCGCATGCTTTTATTCCTCGGCCTGTTTTGCTTTGCCCAAACATGGACAAATTTTGAGATTTAGATCGTTGTGCATTGTTTAAAATAAATCCCGTCGATAGCTGAACCGCATTTAGTTTCGTGAGATAAGCTTTTCATATGCTAGCAGAAAAAGGATATAGCCACTAATTCCGATAGCGCGATGTATGCAAGGCAGCGAGTATAAAGTAAATTTTTATAGACTCAACTAAACATCACTAGAGGTGTTCAATATATAGACAACAATACTCGGACCGTATTCTCCCAACAGATTGCGCTAGTGTGCTATCCCTGTCGTTCCTTTCGCAAAGAAACGGCTGGTTTTTGTCACGGTGCAACCCGGTGGAGAATGGTTGCACCGCCTGTTTCTGGAGAAAAAATGGTTACCTTCGCTGCTAAAAACGAGTAATGCTCGCTTAACTTACCAACATTTTGATAATAATGTATTATACTGAAATCGAACAGACGAATATTTTTAAGGATGAAAATATGGCTGATAAAATCGATACTGATACCAAAAAACTGATGCTTAGAAAGCAACCCTGCTTTTCGCAGCTCAGAGAAGAAGAAATAGAAATCCTCGCGTCGCTACTGGTTGAAAAACACGTTTCGCCGGGGGAGATTATTGTAAAAGAAGGCGATCCGGTTGACAGCGTTTATCTTATCGTCAGTGGAAAAGCGGATGTCAGATGCATCAAGGACAGAAACCATCCAGACCAAACAGAATCGGTTGCCACCTTAATTCCTGGAGATGCCATTGGACTCAATGAAACGGGATTTTATTCTCTGTCAGGTATACGAACGGCGACTGTTATAGCCATTGACGAAATGGTGTTACTGCGTCTTAGCGTCGCAGCTTTTCACGGTTTTGCATTGGCGTATTCACATGTAAATGAAGTCATGCGCAGCTATGCCAGAAAATTATTGGGGATGAACACCTAGTTTAAAAAAGGCTTGTTTTGACTATACAAGGAAAATGCCATGGTTATTTACGAAGTCAATTTAAACGTGAGTCATGAAATTTATGATGATTATTACAAATGGCTGCTGGAACATATTAAAGCTATGCTAAAGTTAGATGGCTTTAAAAAAGCTGAGATTGGTTTAATTAAGGGTGAAGAAGATGATGGAAAAAAACACATTCGCGTCAACTATCTGGTCGATTCTTATAATCATCTCAAACAATATTTAACGCATGACGCACCTGCAATGCGAGTGGAGGGATTGCAAAAATTTGGCGATAAATTTAGCGCAAGCCGTCGTATTATTGTGTCGCCTATTGTGCTAGAAAGCGCTGTTTCATAATCTTTACTTTTCTCCTTATTTTTGATGGGAATCTCTGTACAGAGGATGGGAATTAAATCTTGGTTGAATAATGCCTTAATTGATATTTTTGATCATAATTTATCCTATTAAATTATGGTAACATAAAATAAGAATTTTAATAATTCTAACCCAGCCAAACTGGCGTATGCCGAGGAGGCGTTATGGCCAACATCAATGATCCGAACTTAACACCCAAACAAAATCGTACGACTTCCATGATCGCCATTATTGTTGTGCTGATCATCATCGCTGTTTTGATTTACTACTTTACTTATAGGACACCAGCAGTGACTGAAACTGTTGTGCCACCTGTTCCTGCAACAGAACAGACAACCGGCAATGCGCCAGGTACAACGCCTGCCTCGCAACCCGTTACAGGCACCAGCAACAGAAGTTATTAAGACACATAATGGGTCTTTTCATTATTTGTCTCGATGGTGGATCAAGGAGGAACAATGACACTTGCTATTTTGTTCATTTTACTCAATGGCGCTGACTACATTTATTCTTCCGCACATATTTAGTCGAAGTTGAGAAGCGCTTTGGTGGCGCCAAATGAGGAAAAAGAAATTGTGAGTTGATTCATTTTGATCGGATATAATGATGAAAAAAATCAATCCCATCAATTATAAATTACTTCGCCCGCAAGTGGATCTTTCTCATTTAAATTTCAAAACAACAGATGAAATGAATTCATTCACACATTTTGTGGGTCAGGAAAGGGCCTTGCATGCTATTCAATTTGGCGTGAACATCGAAAGCCACGGATATAATCTTTATGCGATGGGGCCCTCCGGTATAGGGAAACGTTCATTTGTACAAGCTATCTTGGAAGCGCATGCAAAGAAGTTGCCAGTGCCTTCTGACTGGTGTTATATCCATAATTTCGCTATGCCTGATAAGCCCATCGCCTTGCAATTGCCGCCCGGTCTGGGTCGAGTTTTGCAGGAAGATATGAAAAGTTTTATACATGAGCTTGGTGCTAGCATTCTGGCTGTATTTGAGAGTGATGAGTATCATTCAGCGCTGATGAAGATTAACAAGTATTTTTCCAGAGAAAAAGAATCTAATTCCAAAGCAGAAAAAACGCCTTCTCTTTACAAAAAGAAACATAAAAGAGAAAAGAAATTACAATTAAAAATGGTTTCAATAGTTTTAAAACCTATTTTTAGCAAGCTTAAAAAAAAGTATAAGTCATTCCCTTCTGTTATCGCCTATCTGAATAATATTAAGCAAGATGTCATGGAGAATATTGCTGATTTTATCAGGCAGGATGAAAAAACCAATTTATATACTTTTACTTATGAAAATCCTGTTTTGACAAAATATAAAGTTAATCTGCTGGTGGATAATGCGGAGTTAAAATGTGCGCCGATTATATTTGAAGAAGCTCCATCTTACTCCTCTTTGATTTGTCGCATAGAACATACTTCCGAGATGGGCGCGCTTGTCACCAATTTTACATTGATCCGTGCCGGTGATTTACATCGGGCAAATGGAGGTTATTTACTTGTAGAAGCCCGTAAATTAAAAGCTAACCGCGAGGCATGGGAAGCATTGAAATCAGCACTTTATTCCCAAGAGATTCGAATTAAGCCGCTTGAAAATGAATACGATTCCATTAAGCCAGTTTCACTGGAACCCATGTCCATTCCGTTAAAAATTAAAGTGATTTTGTTGGGTGACCGCAAAACCTACTACTCACTCTGCCAGCATGATCCTGATTTCACAGAACTCTTTAAAGTAGCTGTTGATTTCGATGAGCAGATAAAGCGTAATAAAAAAAATACAAAACTCTACGCCAAACTGATCGCAACGATCGTCAAACAAAAGAAGCTACGCCCATTTCACATTTCAGCTGTTGCGGCCGTGATCGATTACAGTTCTCGTCTGGCTGAAGATGTTGAGAAATTATCAACTCATATACGTGACATTGAAGACTTGTTGCTGGAGTCTGATTATTACGCAGGTGTCGCACGCAAAAAAATGGTAAAAGAAGCACATATAAAACAGGCCATTCAGGCACAGATCCACCGAATGGATCGAACAAGACAGCTTTATTACGAAGACATTCTACGAAATTTCATTATTATCAAAACAGAGGGCTCAGCCATTGGCCAGGCAAATTGCCTGTCGGTTAGAAGAGTAGGAAATTTTTCTTATGGTCATCCTACACGTGTGACAGCCAGAGTGCGGCTAGGGAAAGGCAAGTTAATTGATATTCAACGTGAAATCAAAATGGCGGGTCCTATCCATTCTAAAGCAGGTCTCATTATTGCTAATTTTCTTGCAAGTCGATTTAATCAGGACCTGCCTTTTTCGCTTTCAGTTAGTCTGGCGTTTGAACAGATTTACTGCTGGACGGATGGCGACAGTGCCTCTGTGGGCGAACTCTGCGCCTTGCTCTCGGCGCTTGCTGAAATTCCTCTCCTTCAATCTCTTGCCGTGTCGGGATCAATAGATCAATACGGAGAGGTACAGGCTATAGGTGGTGTAAATGAAAAGATTGAAGGATTTTTTGATGTTTGCAAGGCAAGAGGACTAAGCGGCAAGCAAGGTGTCATCATCCCAGCTGTTAATATCAAAAATTTAATGCTGAGAGAAGATGTAGTTGACGCGGCAAGATTAAAAAAATTCTTTATTTATCCCATTGAAACCATTGATGACGCTATTTCATTACTGACGGGATTGCCGGCAGGTAAGCGGGAAAAGCGCGGTAATTTTCCAAAAGACAGTGTTTACTTCAAAATAGAAGAACGTTTAAAAGAATACAGCAAGACGCGAATAAAAAGCAGATTGATCGAAAAATAAATTTCAAGATTCAGATTCATTTGCTGACTATGATTGGCCTGAGCGAAAAAATTTTAGGAATGAATTTAGTCATGTAAAACAACACGGGAGAGGCCATAGCTGTCTCTCCCATGCATTATATTGCTTATTTAAAATTTCTTTTGCTTTTCTTGCTCTTGATGACCCGGGCGGCGCTGTTGTTCCTGGCCTCCGCCTGGACGGCGTTCTTGTTCATGCCCCGGTCGGCGTTCCTGTTCCTTGCGTTGCTTATCTTGTTCATGGCTCATATCTGTTCTCCTTGATAAATGGTGGGATTGAGCTGATGATTTTAGCGCGTATTGCATCCTTACAATCGTGAAAATGTATTGTTGTTATATTTTTAATTATAATTTTTTTCCACACTAAAATATATAGGGATAAATCCTATTGATCAATATATCTATAATTTAAATCATTATCTTAATTTAATACATTGATTAACATTATAAATTCAAATGATAAACAATGAATTTAATTTGTAACGAAATTATCCATTTTTAGCTAAGCGGGCATAACAAGTTCAGGTCTGTATTCGAAATGCATTGTGTCGTAAAAAAACCATCTTCCTCCCCAAAAAAAACCTTCTTTTTCGAAGATTTCTACAATCCTCAATGGAATGCGGTTGCGATACCCTATCTCAGTGATAGACCGTTTTAATCTTCGCACATCCCATAACCAATAATTGGAATAAGACGAATTAATATCAATCGCAATTCCAAAACTATGAGAACTTAAATAACTTTGTCCCGCTACTTTGCGCCAATAAAAACTTCCGGCCGGATTTGCAAGATATTTGTAATAAGAGGGAGGTAGTTTTTCCAGTTCGGCTGAAATGCGACGTAATTTTTTATCAACCCCATTGACGGTAGTGACTTTGAGCGGATAGCGTTTACCAAACACGTTAGGCATCCAGTAAATGGTCACAAGTTTTTTGTTTACTTCAACCGAAGACTTGCCATACATTTTTTTAAAAAATGATTCATAGGAATCTTTTAAGACATCTTCTTTGGAGATACTACCATAGGAGTAGTCCACCCCATAAAATAAACCTACAAGGTAGTCAAGCAGTGGGACGTTTCCTCGTATGGGTGTGCGCGTTCCATCTTTCCAGGCAATATAGTTCCATGTGATTTTGTCTATGCTGTCAGGATAAGACGCATGCAATCGTTTAAACACATCTTGCGATTCCCCATAAGCGCTGACGCCAAAACAAAGCAGGAAAACGAACAGTAGAAAAGCGATTAGCCCATTGTTTTTGACCATTCTATTGACCTTAAGCTTCCGTTCAAGCCCGTATTATAGTCTGTGTCATACATTGAGAAAAGAGCGATTCTCAAAGAATGTTGCAGTTAAAAAAGCGTATTTTTAGGAGGAGATAACACCGTTTAGCAAAGTAAGTTTTTTCCCGGAAGTCGCTGGGATGCGTGGGCCGGGTAAAACGATACCGGCTAGATTGAGCGGATCCACAGCATAAAACTCGGTGATTTCATCGCACGGGTTTTGTTTTTTAATCGCACGTAATGAATCTACGGCGTAAGGCAATGCAAATTGTTCGCCTAGAAAACCATCTACAAAACGGCCGCCTCTGATGTCTCCACGGGCTTCCATTCGCCTGAACATGTTGAGCAAGTCGCGCCAGCGGGGACTATTTTTTTCTCTCACAATCAAATCACGAAAGACGACGCCATAGCGTTTGAGCAGCATCCAGCAGGCGGCTTCAAGTTGTTCTGGTTCTGGGGCGGGTTCATGGCCATAGAGTAGCGACCATCGTCCGGAGCTAAATCGTGTCTGGATGCGTCTGCGCCTTTTATCCGATCGACGACGTGGATCAATTAAGGCGCGCAGGTTATCAAACCCATCTGCTGTGACAAGTCCTGCAGTGACCAATTCCCACAAGCCTGTTTCAATTTCCGCTTTAAGTTTGTTAACGCCCCGTGCAATGTCAGTAAAAAAAGAGGCCCCGCGTTGTTTGAGATAGTTATAAATGCTTTTTGCAGCATGGCTTAATCTAGCCAGATTTTCCTCATGATAAACAGGGCCGGCCATCCAGTCTGCTTCTTCTCTGATAAAGAAGGTGATAGGCGCTACACTGGTCGGCATAATGCGTTTTGTGTTTCGAGGTAACGCATCGTTACTGGTCATGACAGATTCAGGTTCGGTGACAGCAGCGTGTGGCGACAGACGGCCCCAACCTACTGCGCCAGTTAAGCACAAACGATCCAGCATATCCCGGTCATAGTCTTTGATCCTTTTTGCAAAAATCTGTTGTTCCCAGGCATTCGCTGGTATTTCAAAACCTTGCAGCTGTTTGATGACCTCGAGCAAGCCCTGTTCGCCGCTCAAGCGGGTTTCAGGCGCCAAGTGTTGCCACTTCAATAACCAGCGCATGAATTCGGCCGCAGACACCGGCTGAATTTCCCTGTGAAGCCTACCCAGTGTCATGCGATGGATGCGGGCAAGCAATCTTCTTTCACACCATTCCGTCTCGCCTCGCGCAGGCGTTCTGAAATGGCCTCTTAATATCAAGCCACTTGATTCCAGTTTTAGCAGTGCCTGTTCGATACTGCTCACATCCAGGGAGAGTAATTTATTCAACTCATAGCAAGTAGTGGGACCTAAATGTTGCATCCATCCCCGCACCATACGCTCAATCGCTGTGTCACGATCGGGTACATCTTGCGCAAAATCATTGCTTAAGCCGGGGAGCGTCGCGTGAGTATAAATGGCAGTAAAGACTTTTATTTTTTCAACAGCTATCCAGTGAGGTTGGTCGTTTATTTTTGCAATACCCGCTCGTCCTGCTGTTACCAGCTCAGCGAAAAAATCGGACTAGCCAGTCAGGGGACGCTCCGTAAAAGTATCAGGTTGGGGAAAAGCAATAAGGGTTTGTAACAGATCATGTAATTCATCCGCATTTCTAATATCAGGCCAGACTTCGCGCTGCACCTCATCAATGGCGGCTTGGTCTAGCTTGCCTGCTTCCTGCAAAACTGATTCGGGCAGTATTCGGCGCATTTCTACGGCTCGCGCTCTTCTTTCTTCAAGTGGCGCGTCATCCAGAAAAGCGTAGGGATTTGCGTTTAAAATTTCATGCGAGAATGGCGAGGGAACAGGCGTGTCAATAGCAAGACACTGGATGGAGCCATTTCCGATGCCATTTAACACGGAAAGGAAACCATCCAGATCAAGTGCTTCCGTTAATGTGTCTTTTATTGCTTCATTGATCAGTGGATGATCTGGCAGCTCAATGTCGCGTCCGCCTAGATTATCCTGGCACGCTGCTGCATCAGGGAAAACAGCAGCAAGCAGATCATCGGAAAGCATGCGTTGTATATTGGGCGGTATTTTTTTTCCGTAACGAAACCGCACCAACGCAAGCGATCGCGTTGCTGTCCAGCGCCAGCGGGTAGTGAAAAGCGGCGCCTGTAAAACTGCCTGAGTAAGGACTTCTTTAGTGGAATGCGGATGAAGAAATTGAAAGACATCTGTTAACGGGAAGCTGTGCTGCTCTGCTAATGCGATATTCAAGCCATTATCAGTTGCTGCCGCTTGCAGTTCAAAATTAAACGAGCGGCAAAACCGTTTCCGCAAAGCCAGCCCCCAAGCTTTGTTGATGCGAGCACCAAATGGAGCATGAATGATGAGTTGCATGCCGCCGCCTTCATCAAAAAAACGTTCGGCAATCACTGTCTGTTGCGTAGGGACGGCGCCAAGTATGGCCCGCCCTTGTACTAAATAGTCGATTAATTGCTCTGCGCCCGCTGTATCCAGCCCACAATGCTTTTTTAACCACGCAATCGCTGCGGAACTTTTGGGATGCTTTTTTATGTCTTCATGCGATATCTCAGCATTCGGCAGTCTATCGTTTAATTTTTGGCGCAAATCAGAAACATACCATGAAAGCTCATCCGTTCTTGCTGGCGCTTCGCCACGCCAGAAAGGAACGCTGGGTGGCGCGCCGTGTGCATTTTCAACAAGAACACGGCCCGCCGCGCTTTCGATGCGCTTAATTTGCCACGAGGTGGTGCCGAGTAAAATAATATCGCCGCGGTTGCTTTCAACGGCAAAGTCTTCATCTAGCGTGCCTACCATCACGTTATTGGGTTCGGCAATCACGGTAAACAAACCGTTTTCAGGAATCGCGCCGCCGTTCATGATGGCGGTCATGCGAATACCGCGACGCGGTTTCACTAATCCATTCACACGGTCGCGAAACAAATAGGCACCATAACGCCCGCGCGAACCTGCTACGCCTTCAGAAAGCATTTCCAAAACCGTATTAAATGTGTCCCGGGATAAATTTCTGTAAGGATAGGCTCGGCGAGTTAGTTCAAACAAATCCTTTTCACGCCATTCACCCGTAGCGCAAATAGCAATGATTTGCTGGGTCAGGACGTCGATAGGCTGCTCAGGGATAATCAGTCGATCAAGATCGCCTTGTTGGATCGCGTATAGCAGGGCAGCGCATTCCATAAGCTCGTCGCGCGTGGTGACAAAAAAGCGTCCCCGGGATATAGCACCATGCCAGTGTCCTGCACGGCCAACACGTTGCAGAGCAATGGCAATCGCGCGCGGCGAACCAATCTGGCAAACCAGATCTACCGTGCCTATATCAATCCCTAATTCCAGCGAGGCTGTAGCGACTAATACTTTCAATTCGCCTTGTTTTAGTTTTGATTCCACTGTATGCCGTATTTTGCGTGAAAGGCTACCATGATGTGCTGCGACCTGATCATCGCCCAGACGTTCAGCCAGGTGATGTGCTATACGCTCAGACAATCGGCGTGTATTAACAAACACCAGGGTGGACCGATTTTGTTTGGCTAATTCTGCTATTCGGTCATAAATTTCGTCCCACATTTCATTGGAAGCAACGGCGCCAAGTTCACTGACAGGTGTTTCAATCGCTAATTCCAGATGTCTTGCGTGTCCTATATTGACTATTTGCGGCAAGGGACGCTTAGATCCTGCAAGAAAGCGGGCAACGAGTTCAATGGGTTTCTGTGTAGCGGAAAGTCCGATCCGCACAGGTGAGTACTGTATTAGCGCATCAAGGCGTTCAAGTGACAGAGCAAGATGCGAGCCGCGCTTGTTATTGGCGAGCGCATGAATTTCATCCACAATGACGGTTTTTATATCCGATAGCATGGCGCGGCTTTTTTCTGCGGTAAGCAGAATATAAAGTGATTCAGGCGTGGTTACTAGAATATGCGGCGGTTTTTTAAGCATGGTTTGTCGGTCACGTGGCAGTGTGTCGCCAGTGCGCAGTGCAATCCGGATTTCCTGCATGTTAAATCCGCGCTCCTCGGCCAGCTTGCGAATTTGGTTTAAGGGCGCCATGAGATTTTTTTGTATATCATTACTTAGCGCTTTGAGCGGTGAAATATAGATGACTTGCGTTTGCTCCGGCAGATTTCCTGATAACGACTGCCGTACCAGACGATCAATACATGCCAGGAAGGCAGCAAGGGTTTTGCCCGAGCCTGTTGGAGCGGAAATCAGGGTTGTTCTGCCTGCCAGAATATGCGGCCAGCCGTGCTGTTGCGGTTCAGTAGGCCATCCTATTTCGCTGGTAAACCAATCGCGCACCAGTGGGTGCGCCCAGTCAAGGCTTTCTGTTTTATTGGGAAGCATGCGCGTTCGTATGTCATGGATGCAGTATTATGGAAATTATACACTAATAATAAAAAGGATCATCAAATGATCAGCTTGGTAATAAAATATTTAAAATCAAAAAGATAATAATATGGGGCTGTTATCAATGCTTGTTTAGGACACGGTGGCAAGCATTCTGCAGCATCCACCAAGCTTTTTTATTTAATGAATGCAAGCTGATTTTTTAGGAAAAAAGCCAGACTTAGTTCACCGATCAGGCATGTTATACTGATAACTTAATACATGTTGTGTGAATCCTACAGGAAGTACCATGTGCCGTTTTATTGCTTACATCGGCAACCCGCTAGTTCTGGATGAAGTGCTGTTTAAGCCGGATCACTCGCTTATAAAACAAAGCACGCACGCGCTTGAAATGAAGGAGCCGCTGAATGGTGATGGTTTCGGTTTGGGCTGGTATGCGCAGGATATTGATTTTACCCCTGGTGTTTTTAAGTCTATACAGCCAGCCTGGAATGACTTGAATCTGAAACATTTGGCTGCAAAATTACGATCAAACTGTTTTTTTGCGCATGTACGCTCTGCGACCCGGGGCTATGTATCGCAATTTAACTGCCATCCATTCAACTATGATCAATATCTCTTTATGCACAATGGCGATATAGGAGGCTTTGAAAAAATTAAGCGTTTTCTGCGCCGTAAGTTATCAGACGATATCTATAACTGGGTTCAAGGCCAGACTGATTCAGAACACTTATTCGCGTTATTTCTGGAATTATTTAAACAGGAAAAACTGCATTTTAATGCAGAAAACACGGCCAGACTATTTTTAGCCACCCTACGTGAAATTAAAAAATAAAAGATCTTCACCAGTGTTACTCTGCTTCACGAATTAATGCAGTTGTGACCAATGGAAAAAGCATGGTTGCGATCAGATATAATTCGGATGCTAACGAAAAGCCTGCAACCCTTTATTATGCCACTGGTTCGCGATATGAGTATCATGATGGAGCATGCCATATCAGTCAGGATGAGAAAGGCAAGATTGGAGTTGTATTAGTGGCGTCTGAGCGTTTAACTAGTTATCAGGCGGAGTGGCACGAAATACCGCCCAACCATATGCTTTTGGTACATGATGATTTTTCAGTTTTATTGCGCACAATAGAATAATAACTGGCTCTGTACAGAGAATAACTGGTATTGCTTTTATTTCATTTCCTTACAAGCACCCGCGACGATTCGCTTGGTATTCTCATCTGTGGCGTAATTGCCTGACGCAATTCCTTTCATGTAGGTAACGACGACGGGTAGGTTTTCTCGCGAATAGGTGCAGATACGCGACACCGATGAGGTTGTTCCTCCAGGAGCCTGCTGAGTGAAAGTGACCTGACAATTGCCGGCTGCATCAAACCCTAAGATTTTGTAAGTGATAGTGATTCCACCCAGGTTGGCACCGGTTATCTCATGTGTAGAAGGCGTGCAATTCTGCAAACTGTTAGCGTAGGTGTTCCAGTCACTTGGTTCGGCTAAACAGATTGGATGCATCATCATGAGGCTAAATAGCAAGGCAATTTTACCTGCTGGTGTTTTCATAGCGCTTTGCTCCTCGTCATGAGAAACGTGTTATTTTTATTATAACGCATATGGAGCTGGCAAATTCAATTCAGTGCTTAGCGGCCATGTTTTTTCAAGTTAATTAGTAGGTTAACGTTAAAATTGTTATTCTGAGGGTTAAATCACAGGTGGAGAAGGAAAAATACCTTTCCTTATTTACTCCTAATCGCATCAAGTGTCGCTTCAACAGGACAGCTAACATGACTGTTATTCGAAAGGATTTAAACGTGCTTTATTATCACTGCGGAAGTTAAACTTGATAAACATAAAAAATTAAAAAAATTGCTATCAAAGTCAGAGAAAGAAGCACAGCTTCAAAAAAAATTGTTACTGCGTCAAGCCAAGAAAAAGAAGAAAAAACGAGGGCACTTTTATAAAAAATTTAAAATGGACTGGCCATTGGGAAATATCATGATATTCTACAAAGGCTATTCTTAAATAATGGACTTTGGCCGTTTGACAGATTCACGAATTTGTCATCCTGAGCGCAGCGAAGGATTTCCTCTTGTGCATATAGAGATCCTTCGCTGCGCTCCACTACTGTCCGGTGAACCAGATTAAAAATTGATCGTCCTTGGTAAAGCGCTATGATAGCGCGCTAAACACCACATTTAGCACCAAGGACGAACTGATGAAAGATACCGTTTTTCAACGATTATTAAAACCCGTTACAAAAAAATTAATGAAGGAATGTATAGAACGCTTTCGATCTGATCATCGTTATGAATCATTTAATACATTTGAACATTTAAAAACGATGATTTATGCACATATTAATGAAATTAAAAGCTTACGCACGTTAGAGGTTGCGATAAACAGTCAAAAAATTGGTATAAAAACGCAAGTAAAACGCTCGACCTTAAGTGATGCCAATCGAAAACGACCAGCCGAAAGTTTCTTTTGGATATTAGAACAGCTTATGTCTTTGTTACCCAGGAAAAAACATAAAGAAATAAAAAAAGTAATCAGGATATTAGATAGTAGCCCGATACAGCTAAGAGGCCAAGGGTACGATGAGTGGTCAAAGCAATATGCGACTCGGCATATACAAGGATTAAAACTACATGTTGAATATGATTTAGGATTAGATTTGCCCTTAAGGATGAAGTTGAGTCATCCAAATTGTAATGATGCGACGATGGGACAAAAATGGCCAATCCTTAAAAACACCCTTTATGTGTTTGATAAAGGTTACTACGATTACAATTGGTGGTGGAGCATCAACAAAAGGCAGGCTTATTTTGTGACTCGATTAAAGAAGAATGCGGCCATTGTTATAGAAAGCCGGCAAAAAAATACTCGCGAACCCATCTTACAAGATTGTCTTTTTAGAATTTCAAATAAAGTTCCACGTGGTGGAAAACGCATGGAATATAGCGAGACGCTGAGATATATAAGTGTAAAAAGGGAAGGAAAAACTCCTCTTATTTTGGTAACTAACTTGAAAGATTTACCAGCAGAAAATATTGCTAAGCTTTATAAAGCCCGATGGGAAATAGAGCTATTTTTTAAATGGATCAAGCAAAATCTTCGACTTAAAAAATTTCTGGGCCGATCTTCTAATGCGGTTAAAATTCAAATAGCAACAGCCTTGATTGCTTTTATATTGATACAGATATTTAAAAATGTTTCAAATGAGAAACGTTCATTACATCTCGTTTTAGTCTGGATCAGACATAATTTGCATGTTGCAGAATATCGCAATAGACAATACAAGCCTCCTATTTATTTAATTTCAAGGAGGCCTGTTTATTTATGATACAGGTTCACCGGACAGTAGTGCGCTGCGCTCAGGATGACAGCGGTTTCTGTAGAATCTTCACATGTAAATATAACAGGAGAAAAAATGAAAGCTTTTTCTGGGACAGTAATGACTGCATTTTTGACATTCAGTGCAACGGTGGCAGCAGCTTCACCTGCTGCAGTGAGTAAGGCTTCCTGCAATAAACTGGCCGATACTACGCAGCCTTTTATTTTGGTTTTAAACAGTAATGATGACTTGATCGAAAGTATTAGCCAATGTGCTAAGGATGCGCAATTGATGGCCGCTTCAGTGAGTGGGCTTGGGCAACTACATAACCCTGTTTTGGCTTATTTTAGCAGCGATCCCAAAGCCAAGCCAACGGTTACGCCTTTGCGGGGATTTTATGAACTGGTAAGTATCAATGGTAATATTACTAATAATGATAATAAATATTATACTCATCTCCATGCTGCGTTGGCGGACAAGCAATTTCGTGGTATTGCAGGCCATGTTAATTCTGCAAAAGTTGGTTTAACGGCAGAAATTACCATCATCCCTTTTTCATCTTCTGTGCAAAGAACGGTGGATCCTAAAACAGGATTCGGTCCTATTTTGCACTAAGGGTAACCGGGTAGCAGATCCAGCAGCAGATTTCCCGCTCTGAAATTGCAGGAGCGGGAAATTTCAATGGAAGCATTTACTTCTTTACAAAGGCCAATGCAACTCCAAATCCGATAAGGAATACACCCATCGTTTTTTCTATATATTTTTCAATTTTATTAAGTAATCTTAAAACACGCCGATGGGATAATAGGATGGTCAAGCAGCAAAACCATGCGGTAATGATAATGAACATTTCTATCGCGTATACTAACTCCCACCCCAGCGATGTTTCTGGTTTGATGATGAGTGTAAAGAGGGCTAGGAAAAATAACGTCGCTTTAGGGTTGAGTAAGTTGCAGAAAAATCCTTGCCTGAAAGCAATCAGCTCAGACATTTTTGTTTTTTGTATGGAACCGGATTGCGGGGCGACGCTGGTATCTGCATGCCTTGCTAACAAGGCGTTAATGCCCAGATAAATTAAATAAGCTGCTCCTATAAACTTAATGATGCTAAAAAGCAAAATCGATTGCGATATGATGACGGCCAATCCTAATACACAATAAGTGATATGCACTAAAATGGCACTTCCTATGCCCAGGGAGGTAAAAATCCCCATGCGGCGAGAATGCAGGATAGTGTTCTTGGTGACTAATGCGAAATCAGGGCCAGGTAACATGGCGGAGAGCAACATTAATAATCCAATGGTAACAAATTGTGTAAGCATAAGAGTAAGTCAGTTTAAAATGTCAATAATATACTATTAGACAATAGTGATGGTTAAAAATATCCCGGCTTAATAAAGCCGGGATGGCAAGATATAGAATATTTTTATTTGATTTACTTAAAATGTGCATCGTCCGGATTTTATTTTTTTGTAAAAATAATTGAACCATCATCCATCAATGCTATACAAGTTCCTACGTAAAAAACTCCTCTCGGTTTTGGGTTGGTGATTTGCTTCTTCTGAGGATCATATTTAAAGCTGTATTGACCATAGGAAAGTATTTCACTGCCATCAGGATTTTTTATCGCACGATAAACGTCTGGTTGACTGTAATAGCAATGATTCCCTCTGTCATCTGAATAACTCGTAAGAACATTATATTCAATATCCGATGCTCCGCGCATGATAGCAATATTATATTTTGCACCTGAGGATTCCCAACGCCAGTTACCTATGATGTCACTGACGGGCGGCATATGATTGGGATCATAAAATGTATATGTATTGTAACTAGAGGTTAGCTTAACGGAATATGCAATATCATCACGCGTGATGGTTTCGCCCGTGATACAAGTAAAGGTCGTATTCGATGTTACTTTACACATATCTGTCGCTGAGCGTCCGCCTGGAAAAGTGTAATCAATATGATAGTCTTGTCCCGGAGCGGAACTTTTTGTAATGTTTAATTTGTATGTATTAATACCATCGAAATAATCCCATTCTTGGATAAAAGGATCCGAAGAATTACCATTCGCCAGATTCGCAGCAACCGACGTACTAGTACAGGTTGAATATAATATAAGCGCTGACATTGTTAATAATAGGCTATTTTTATTAAGTGCTGTCATTGAAAGTCTCCATATAACCGTATGTTTATAAATGTTTTAAAATGTTAGATGCAAAATTGTGCAAATATAGCATAAAAAGCGATATCTTAATAGTTTAAAATGGGTGGCGGTAACTTGCCAAATATAAACATAGAGTTGCGCACAGAATTCGCTTTTTTGAAATTCATTCAACAACTTTGAAAGCCATGATAGTTATAATTTATGGTATTCTATATGTAAGAAGACAACCGCAAGGAAGTCTATATGTGGAAAATATGGAGCAGATTTAGCAGATTTATATTACCCACATTAGTAATCTTTAGTATTAGCCTATCTGCGTTTGCTTGGGATAAAGGCATTTACCTGACGCAATACATGCTAGAAAAGCCGGAAAAATTGAATTATTTTCTCCGCGAAGCCAAAGCCACGGGCCTTAATGCATTTGTAATAGATCATGATTATTACAGCTCCCGTTATGCGCCTGCGATCGCCAAAGTTAAAGCGGCAGGTATTAAAGTTATCACCCGGATTGTTGTGTTCGAAGATGGTGGGAATGCGAAACAAGTCCGGTCAAAGGCATATTGGGAAGAAAAATTTAAATTGGTTGAAGATGCAATTAAAGCGGGTTCCGATGTCATACAGCTTGACTATATTCGTTATAGCTCTAAGCAGCCTGCTAATCCACAGCATGCCAAGGATGTTTATGAAGTCATTAAATGGTTTAAAGCTAAAATAAACGCACATAACGTTCCAATGGAAATTGATATTTTTGGTGAAGTAAGTTACTACCCATCAATGCATATAGGCCAGGATCTTAAAATGTTTGCTGATAGTGTTGATGGCATGAATCCTATGGTTTATCCATCGCATTTTTGGCCTTATCAAAAGTATTCTGCCAACCCATACAAAACGGTTAATGACTCGTTAAATGCTTTATTAAAGCAATTTAATGGCAATCCACCATTTAAGGTTCACGCATTTATTGAAGCCGCGAATTATCATTATCTGAAAAAAACATCGAATGCTGAAAAACAGAAATATTTATTGCAACAAATACGCGCTGTAGAAGATGCCAAAGGAGTTTCAGGTTGGTACGTATGGAGTGCAAATAATGTTTATGAGAACTTATTTCATGTATTAAAAAATAATAAGACGAGACAAGCTGATTTTTCCCATACAAAAACAGCGCAAAATACTGGGAAAGATCTGGACTCTTAACTCCAAACAGTGAGCATTCATTCCTTTTTTGCATTCATAATACCTGGTTTTGCGGTTGCTCTATTTACAATGGATGCGAAAGTTTTCATTGATTGGCCTTCAATAATCATAAACCGCGGTTGCGCCATGGGCCTGTAACTTCTGTTAGCGGTGCGAGCATCAATACTAAATGCCATGACATACCCAGCCTTTGCTGCTTCCTGCTCCAAATAATCATCATAAATTCCAAAAGGCCAAGCCAATAATGTAACTTTAGTTCCAAGTTTATCTTCCAATATTTTTTTGGAATTCACTAATTGTGTTTTTACCAATTTCTCATATTCCGAGGATGAAAGCCTTTTCTTTTCCTGTTTGAAGTTTGGATGCCAATAAGTATGTCCTTGAATATCGAAGAGCCCAGTTTGCCGTAATTCTTTTAGCTGCGCCCATGTCATTGCATTTTTTCCTTGTGAGATGGCATGAGGATAAATAAATAAGGTCACTGGAATATTATATTTTCGAACCAGAGGAAGCATGTAGGTATAGACGGATCGCCACCCGTCATCAGCAGTGATGACAACTGGTTTTGCAGGTAAAGATGCACGTGTTCCTCGCAAATATTCAACAGCCTCTTGTAGAGGGATGACTGTAAATCCATTATCTCTTAACCATTTCAATTGGGCTTCGAATTTTTTTGGGCGCATATTCATGCTGCCTGGAATAGTGGGGTTGAAGTTGTGATAGCAGAGGATAGGGATGTTAAATGAATCGGCTGCAAAGGCTGTACCTGAAAGCAGAACACTAATAATTAAAAATAGGCAGGAGAAGAGATTCCTGAGACGTAACATATGTTATCCTCCGTGACATATACTTTATTCACGTCAACCCTTGATGTATTACTGTATTATCCTTCATAGTAGAAGTATTGCATGATTATACAATAGGACAAAATAAATTTTGTATGGCAGGCCATCGGTTTGGAGTGCCGAAATGGAACCTAACAAGTAGTTCATTGTTCGATTTATCGGGTAACCATTCCGGAAGCGATGGTTCGTGCTTACTCCGTTGAATGCGTGTCATAAAATCGATATGATGCAAACCTACTACTCTACTCGAGAAATTATTCATGCGGTTAAAAAATATATATAATTTTTTATTATTAATCATTAGCTTATGTTTAACAGGGCTTTCACAAGCCAACCCCGACTGGTTTAAGCCTTTCCCCCCATTTCGTATAGCCGGCAATCTCTATTATGTTGGCAGCAAAGACCTGGCGAGTTATTTAATTGTTACCTCTCAAGGCAATATTCTGATTAACAGTGATTATGATATCAATGTTCCTATGATCAGGAAGAGTATCGAAAAACTCGGATTTAAATTTAGCGATACAAAAATTCTGCTGATTAGCCAGGCCCATTCTGATCACGCTGCCGGAAGTGCTTTGATTAAAGAACAAACTGGCGCAAAGTATATGGTAATGGAGGGGGATGCCTCTGTGGCGCAAACGGGGGGTAAAACCGATTTTCTGTTTGGTAACGACCCGACGCAGTTTTATCGGGAAACCACAGTCGATCGAGTGTTGCACGATGGAGAACGAGTGAAGCTTGGTGATACAACGCTGGTTGCGCATCTTACACCCGGTCATACAAAAGGCTGTACAACTTGGACAATGAAAGTCCATGAGAAAGGAAAAATTTTTAACGTTGTTATCGTGGGTGGGGTGAGCATTAATCCAGGGACTAAGCTTGTTAATAATGCTGCTTACCCAGGAATTGTCCATGATTATGAGCGTATGTGGCAAGTATCTAAATCATTGCCTTGCGATATTTTCCTCGGCGCACATGGTATTTATTTTGGACTACTTGAAAAATATTCCCTTATGAAAAAAGGAGTGAAAAATCCCTTTGTCGATCCAAACGGCTACCAAAAATTTATAGCGCAAAAAGAGCAAGATTTTCAAAGGGAATTGGCTAAGCAAGAAGCACAGAAATAAAGTGATATCAAAGCTGAAGCTTATAAAGAGAATGGCGGTCAGTATGCTAATTAAAAATACAAAAAATCATTATGGCATTGTTGCCATTTTCCTGCATTGGATTATGGCTATTCTCATTATAGGGTTGCTGATTTTAGGTCTCTATATGGTTCCCCTGCCAATTAGTCGAGAGAAACTAAATCTCTATCGATGGCATAAAGAATTTGGCATGGTGGTATTGATACTTGTTGTTTTTCGTGCTGCATGGCGTCTTTCAAATATTATTCCATCGCTTGCATCTCTTCCTCCTTGGGAGAAATTTGCCGCCCGTAGTGTCCATTATGCTTTTTATGTATTTATGTTTGCTATACCGATCTCTGGTTGGATAATGTCTTCTGCTGCAGGATTTTCCGTATCCTTCTTTGGGTTATTTCTCTTGCCTGATCTTGTTTTACCAGATGAAAATCTCAGAATAATACTAACAGAAATACATAAATGGTTAAGTTATCTCCTGATCGCGATAATTTTTCTTCATATAAGCCCCTTATAAGTGCTTCATTAAAGCACCATTATATCAATAAGGATGATATTTTACGGAGGATGCTATGGCCCTAATTTTATCTCGATTTTTTATATACCAGTGCATCATTGTACTCTTATTATTCATGCCCGTAATGGCCAAAGCAGAAGTATCTGAATGGCAAATTCTATCGGGTGAGAGCAGTATTACTTTTTCAGGCATTCAAAATAATGCTCCTATATCAGGGAAATTTAAAAAATTCAATGGCATAATCGTTTTCGATCCTGACCAGCTAAGTGCAAGTAAAGTCCGTATTGTTATTGATATAAATTCTGTTTCTACTTCTTATAGCGATCTTACATCCGCTCTTCTTACATCTGATTGGTTTAATGCTAAACGCTTTCCAGAGGCTGTTTTTGAGGCGAATCATTTCACCAAAACAGGCGAAAACAAATATGAAGCAAAAGGAAATATGACTATTCGCGATAAAACAGTCCCCATCAAGATTACTTTCGAAGGAGAACCCTTATCGGACAATAAATGGCGCGCTAAAGGCAGCACAATATTAAAACGCTTAGTTTTCGGTATTGGCCAAGGGGAGTGGGAGAGTACTGATGAAGTAAAAAATGAGGTAAAAGTGAATTTCTCTATTACGGCAATAAGGAAATAATCTTTTTATTGTAGTGCAGATTTATCGGAAGACAATGTCGGCTGTCAGGTGCCAGGTTGATTATTATTGCAGATTGATTAATATATAAAAATGAAGGAAAGCTATATCCGCTACAATCATGCATACTGTTACATGCGACATACTCCTTTACGGTCGCATCGTAAAACATTGCTATTTTTACACGGCATCGGAGACTCTAGCCTCAGCTACGAACAATATCTCCAGGTATTTGATAATGTAAATATCTTAATCCCGGATTTTCTTGGTTATGGTAAAAGCTCTAAATATGATGATTATCATTTTAAGGTTCAAATTGCTGCATTAATCGAGCAGATTAATTCGCTTGAGCAAGCATATAAAGTTACATTAGATGACATTATACTGATTCCGCATTCCATGGCAGCTATCCATGCAGTGTTGTTGTGTCATTCAATGATTAAGGAAAAAATTAAAGGCATAATTAATATTGAAGGAAGTATTACGCAATATGGTTCATTTATTTCTGAGGAAGCTTCAAGAGCGTATCAGCAAGAAACATTTGATGCATGGTTTGACAAATTTAGGGAAATAACTATTTTCAACAAGCTACTACATCAATTTCCCATTTGCCGCTCCTATTATGCTTCATTAAAATTCTGCCAAGCTAAGGCATTTTTAGAAAATGCGCTTGAAATCCGCCAATTTTGTCTGGCGGGAACTGGGGAATATACTAATATTGCAGGACTCAATTATGCTGAGTTGGATCTGCCTAAAATATATTGTTATGGTGATAAAAGCCTATGTCAGGAATCAATCGAATTTTTGAATAAAAAAAGGCTCAAAACCAAGACATTTCACACAGCAAATCATTTTCTAATGCTAGAGTGCTTCGATGAATTTGTTGATTTTGTTACTAATTGGATATCTTTGCATGGCTAAATATCTCATCTCCAAAAAGTTCCACCAACAGGATATAAAAAATAACCGGTGACATTGTGCTGAAATAATAGAAATTTCTGGCGACCGTATAGTACGCATAAAAAATTGGAAAATTATTTAATTTAATAAAATTAAATATGATCATATGGCGTTGATGAAATGTGTAAGCTTGGATAAAAATCATGCTGATTTAGAAACCAAATGAGAGTCTTAGATTCAAAATCGAGATGGATTGAATGATCTGAGGGGAAAAATTTGCCAGTTATTATTTTACCTATGCATGAGAAAGCATAATGGCCGGTAATGTGGATTACCGGCCATTATGCTTGGATGACAGAGCGTGGATGCAAATAATAAATGCAACTGCCTTTCAAGCTTATGCTGGTATCCATAGTCTTCTAACGAAAATACATAATCCACAGTTTTATAACATCTTTGGCGCTTTGATTGTGTAAATATGATTAACTAGTGGATCAATTTTATCTTTTTTTCGTTGCAAATAATCTTTTAATTCATCTAAATGGATTTTAATTTTTTCAAAATCGATACAAATGTCATCGTATTTGGGTTTATTCCAGCGACTGTTATGAGATATGAACAATGATTTGATTTCAGTATCAGAAATGGTAATCAGAAATTCAGCAAATTCCTTTGAATGTCTTAATGCCTTTCCCAAATTATTTTTACGCTTATTAACATGTTCGATAATTTTTTCGAAGTAAATAGGGTTAAAAAATAGACTACCTAATGAATGCATAGTCTTGTCTGGTGTGATCGAAAAAGCGAGTAATGTAATATAAGCACGCTTTTTAAATTGTTCTTTGTTTAATAAATCAAGAAACCATTGAGGGTATTTATGATCATCTTCACTGGAAGGCCAAAAACGTGGAGGATTTGTTCTCTTAGGAAACTCATCAATATCTTGAGAGGAAATAGATTGTTGACTAATAATTTTTTTTGCTTTCCCAAATAAATCGGTTACATTAAGGTCTATTAATAATGCATGGCTGATTTCCCATAAACAGCGTTCATGGTCAATTTTAAAAACGTTATAATCATTAGTATCAAAAATAATATCGCGTGCCTTGAAGCTCCATTCTCCTAGTGCGTAGCCGATTGCCATGATTTCAGGCAACCCATTTTCTAAAAGATATTTTTCAAATTTTAGAATCAGATCTTGTTTAATAGGACCAATTATCATTTGATAAAATTCGTGCGCTGACCGCTTATAAAGCAATTCAATTTCGTTACTAATTCTCTCAGCATTAAAATTATCTTCTTGTTTACATTGAAGTTGTTCATTTTCTAATTTTAACAGCAACGTTTCTTTAAGGTGACTTAAAAAATCAATAAAAATATTTTTTAAATTTAAAAATTCACTTTCTTCCATAACACCATTTGATTCATTGAATTTTTCATCAATATTCTTGATTGAATTTTCATACCAATAGGTGATTCTATCCCTAGATTCTTCAAAATATTTTTCTACATTTGGGCCTTGGTAGTAGGAAGATATGTATGGAGACCAAAGAAGGTGGCCATCCTCCTTCAAGTAATCAAGAAAATCAAAAACCTTGCTTAGGGTGATTGGTTTATTTATTTTTTCGGTTATGAATCCTACTGATTCATAATCAGCACGAAGTTGATAGTGAGGGCTGTAAGTGCCAAATACTAAAGTACGTTTTCTATCATATACGGGCCGATACTTTGGGCTATGGCAATTTGTATACATACGGTAACATTCACTAGCAAATGAGGATATTTCACTTTTTAACCCAAAATATCTTACATCAGTAGTTCCGTCTTTTTCGCCAAAGAATCCGAATAACCACGATTTTTTATGGTATTTTACTTCAGAAAATTCGTTGTCTTTTTTCTTCTTTGCCGATGAACAATTATTTTCTTTGTTATTAATTTCATCTTGTAATTTTGCTTTGGGCGGCAAAGCATTGATGTTTGATCTTTGCATTTTTCCCTCTGAATAAATTTCTACATAGATAATTTTTACGCGCTCTATTAAATACAGCTTGTACTTTGACTTGGATTCAAACGAGCCTCCCTAGGCATAATGTCAGCATACTCAAAAATTTGCCGGGTCAGATATTTTCGTGAATCCAATTGAAAAAAACGAAATAGACACGTGCCCTGATTTTTGGGATGCTGCCCCAGTAAGAAAGCTAATCGTTTTTTTTCATTTAGTAAAATTATTTGCTTTTCTTTTTGGAATGCGGAAATAGCTTCTGATAAGCGCATATTTACAGTAACAGGTATTTTCAATCGTTCGCCCATTTGCTTGACACTGAGAAATTCCTCTACGCTAAGAATATCGAGCCGCCCATTTTGCTCTCTTTGCTGCAGCGCTTTTTTTTCACTTTGCACAGCTCGATAGCTAAGATAGACCAGTAGTAAAAGAAAAGCCAACGCCATTATCTCAAAAAATTCTTTAACCAGCTTGTCGCCGCGCATTTGGTCTAGAATGAGAAAATCTTTGCAAATAGATTGATAGGGTTCGTTATGCTCATTTGGATAGGCTGAATACTTTTCCCTAAATTCGGAACATGGGCTATTTATGAAGCCATACGATGGAATAAAAATTTTTTTTGACTTGTAACCCTGCCTGGCTAATTCCTCCCGCAATTGACTCATCTGATTCGAAATCTGCTCGAATGCTTGATTATCATCTGTCAACGCGGACTGGAAAATATAGCCAGCCAACATTAACAGAGCCACCGAGCTCCCGTACAAGCCAGCGCGGTAGGAAGAAAGCGCCCCCCTTCGATGTTTTTCTAACAAGGCTAGGGAATGTTCAAGTTTTTGGATTAGTAGGGATTTAGACGGCATACTCTGAAAGCCTATATTTGTTGTGTGTTGAATTTTATTTGGCCATTATTATAGATCAAAGTTTAATCATATTTAAGCCTTATTTATTTGTCCAATGGTTTGCCGTGGGTCTAAGGGAGCAGGAAATCAGCGATTCTAACCATTTGTTTTATAAGGAAAATCAAACAAATGGTTAGGTATTGTATTATATATAAGATATACTATATTCAATATAGAGGTTACTTAGTTATGGAAAAAGTGCTTATTTCAATACCCGATCAATTGGCGGCGCGCATGCGAGCTACCATTCCTGCTCGTCAGCGCAGCAAAATTATTACCCTCTTGATTGAAGAAGAAATTGAGAAACGCGAACGTGCTTTATATGAGTGTGCGTTAGCAGTAGAACAGGACAATGAACTTCGACGAGAAATGGAGGAATGGAATGTCACCCTTAATGATGGTTTAACTGAGGAAGGTAAATCAGCATTAACCGGCAAAATTAAATCTAAATGACAATGGAATAAATAATGAACCGCGGAGAGGTTTACTGGATTGATCTTAACCCAACAAAGGGTTCCGAAATAAACAAACAAAGACCTTGTGTCATTGTAAGCGCAACGCCTATTAATCGCGCAAGAAGCACAGTTGTGGTAGTGCCCCTGTCCACTGCAGCACGTCCCCGTCCACCGATCGTGGTAGAAGTTACTTGCCTTGGCAAGCAAGTAGTAGCAATTTGCGATCAAATAAGAACCGTGGATAAAAGTCGTCTCCTTAAATCTGCCGGCAATCTCTCAGCACAAGAAATGGATAGCCTGGATGAAAGTCTTCGTCAGGTTTTATCCTTGTAAATAGTTTTTTTATAAATCCAAAAGTAACTGTTTCTTATCAACTCCTTGAGGTTTTATAAAGTGGTGCGTTGCCAGCTCGGCTGATGGCACGCAGTTTAGCTTGAGTCTTTTGCAGGCAAGCTTAAAACGAATTGCCAACAAGTCGGCAAATTCACCCTCTCCTCGCATACGCTTGCCGAATGTTGAATCATATTCTTTTCCTCCACGCATTTGCTTGATCAAACTCATGACATGTTCCGCGCGTTGCGGAAAATGTGTTTTTAACCATTCTTTAAATAAATCTTTGACCTCATATGGCAGCCTTATGAAGGTATAACCTGCATAATTGGCACCTGCATTTTTAGCGGACTCAAGTATATGTTCTAATTCTATATCATTAATCATGGGTATCATCGGCGCTGCCATTACCCTGACAGGTATACCTAACTCGCTTAGTCCGCGAATAACACGCAGCCTTCCTTGCGGAGCCGAAGCTCTGGGTTCAAGAATTTTCTTTAATTCCACTGATAAAGTAGTGATAGTCACCGCTACCTTTATTAGTTTCTTTTCTGCCAATTTACTCAAAAGGTCGCGATCTCGTTCGATAAGCGAACTTTTAGTAATAATCGCCACAGGATGCTGATACTGACAAGCAATTTCTAATATGCTGCGTGTTATCTTTAATTTACTCTCTGCAGGCTGATAAGGATCCGTATTGGCGCCAATCACAATCGGTTTGCATGTATAGTTAGCTTTGCTTATTTCTTTTTCCAACAACTTCGCTGCATCAGCTTTGTAAAAAATTTTAGTTTCAAAATCCAGACCGGGCGATAAATTCATATAAGCATGACTAGGTCTTGCATAGCAATAAATACACCCATGCTCGCAGCCCCGATAGGGATTAATTGATTGATCAAATCCAATATCAGGTGAATCGTTTCGGTTAATAATGCTTTTAGCTCGTTCTTCCAACAGAATTGTTTCTAATGCGGGTAGTGGTTCATTATCGAATGCGTCGATATCCCAGCCATCATGGAAAATCTCCCGTTTTTCATTTTCAAATCGGCCCTCAGGATTACTCACAGCACCGCGATTTTTAATTGTTTTATTCGTTCTCATTTTTTTCTCGATTAGCAGTATACGCGCGGCAATTCCTGCCAGCGCGTGGTGTAACGCGGCGATCGTTTATCACATTTTATAACCCATTCACGTTTTATACCTTCCGCGGCAAGAAATACCGTGTTTTTCCCCATGGCAGCGTTGATTGTATCCATGGCTTGCATAACCCGTTCGCCTTTCTGGTCTATCACTTCCATAAACATATCGAATTGCCTTATTTTATGTTGATGAATATCGAGCAACATGACACCGGTTTTATGATACCGATATCCTTTTTTATAAATGTGGCGTAGACATTTTTTCGCAATGCTCACCAAATAGCGGGTATCGGCCGTTGGTGTTGGCAGGGAAAACATAACACCATTACCATATTGCGCTTGTTTATTGCTAAACGCATTTGTTTGGATAAATACATAAATAGCAGAAGCAACTGATTGCTGTTTACGTAACTTTTCTGCGGCAATATTTGTATAATGACTAATGGCTTCTTCCAATTCAACTAAATCTGTAACCGCTTTTCCAAATGAACGCGAAGAAATAATTCGTTTGCGCGGCTGATGCTTTTCCAATCTTAGGCAAGGCTCGCCTTTCAGTTCGCGCACTGTTTTTTCTAAGCTAACACTAAAATTTAGCCGTAACATGGCGAGGTCTGCATCACATAAATGCTTAGCGGTATCAATATTAAGTTTTTTTAATTCCTTTGCCAAATTGTGTCCGATTCCCCAAATTCTTTCTACCGGTAAAGTCGCCAAGTGAATGTTCTGTTGTGCAGGATAAATAAAAAATATATCGCTATCTGAACAAGTCTTAGCAATTTGATTGGCAGCTTTAGCAAGCGTTTTAGTCTGCCCCACGCCTATCGAAATTGGGATACCAGTACATGTTTTTATTTTATGTCGTAAGAATAACATCTCTTGTAAAGTCATATTTTTTTGTAACCAAAGAAACGCTTCATCTATCGAATAAATCTCCATTTCCTGATTAAATTCCCCAAGAAGCGCCATCACGCGGCGGGACATGTCGCCATACAATTCATAATTGGATGAGAAAACATGTACTTGATGCCGGTTACAAAATAGCTTCCACTGATAAAATGGCGCGCCCATTGGGATGCCAAGTTTTTTAG
Source organism: Aquicella lusitana (assembly GCF_902459475.1). Lineage (NCBI taxonomy): Bacteria > Pseudomonadati > Pseudomonadota > Gammaproteobacteria > Legionellales > Coxiellaceae > Aquicella > Aquicella lusitana. Next base: position 134,947 of record NZ_LR699115.1, read on the forward strand.
CCTCATTTGAGCGCGAAATAATGCAGCCATCATTATTCGATAAAATAATGACAGGTTTTTTTTCCAGGCGTGGATTAAATGCTCTTTCACACGATACATAAAAATTATTACAATCAACGAGTGCAAACATATTTCACACACTGTGAATTACACTAGTGACGACACCCCAAATATGAACTTCATTGTCTTCACGGATTTCGATGGGTTTATAACCCGGGTTTTCTGCCTGTAATAAAATTTGGCCATTACTATTTTTTCTTAGCCTTTTAACAGTGAGTTGCCCATCTATTGCGGCAATCACTATTTTCCCATCTGTGGGTGTTAAACTGCGGTCAACTACTAAAATATCATTTTCATGGATCCCCGCATTAATCATTGAATGGCCATTTGCGCGTACTAAAAATGTAGCCGCAGGATGTTTAATAAGGTATTCGTTTAAGTCTAATTTTTCTGCTATATCATCTTCAGCCGGAGAAGGGAAACCGGCGCTGACTTTTGATAAATATAAAGGAAGTTGTTGAGGAAATTTACCCTCTGCTATGGCTGTAACCATACTTATTGGCAGGCGTACTGCTTTGGTAGGTTCTTGGTACTTGCCCTTACCTTTCGGCCGACCGGCCCCCACTCTTGCTCCGCCGCTTGGCATGTCTTCCTCCGTTTCAGCTTGTCTTATTTTCATAATATAACTAAGTTATTTTGAATTTTGTACCAAATTCAAAAATAAAGCTATTTTTATTTTTTTGCCTTAAATCGAGGTCAAAAATTTAGAGTTTTTATTAAAATTCAAGTAGATGGTAAATATAAACAGAAGGCCCGGGTCGGTCAAAAAAACGTCAGAAACCTCAGCGTGGACTCAGAGAACACTTTACCAATGCGGCGAAGCATTTTGATTCAAATATGCTTCTGTGCTAGCTTTTTTAATTTAACTATAATGATTTTTTATGCCGAATAAAAAAATTATTTTCATCATCGTGGTAATTGTACTGGCTTTTGGGCAAATCGTTTCTGATCTTTATTTACCCTCACTTCCTTCAATTGCAGCGAGCTTTCATTCCAATGCAAGTGCTGCACAATTCAGCCTGTCTATTTACATGGTTGGGTTTACGCTTTCACAATTGATTTACGGGCCCGTATCCGACGGCATTGGTCGCCGTAGACCATTACTAATCGGCTTATGCTTATGTCTGGCAGGTAGTATTGTTTGCTTTTTAGCGCAATACATTGAAGCCATTATTATTGGCCGCTTCATTCAAGGTTTAGGTGCAGGCGCAACACTAACATTATCATCCGCTATATTACGTGACATCTTTGAGAGGGAAGAGCTTGCTAAATATTCTTCCTACTCGGCACTGATTGGTGTGGGGCTACTAGCCACAGCTCCTTTGCTGGGCGGTTATTTGGAACAGTATTTTGGCTGGCGATCAAATTTCTTATTTTTGACTGTTTATGCTTTGGTCGCGTTTTTTGTTTTTTTATTGGTTGTACCGGAAACGAATACCCATAAACATCCTGAAAATTTGCGCATATCTGTTATCAAAATAAATATTCGGACCTTATTAACCAGTCCTATTTTTATCGGCTATTGTTTATGTAGTCTGTTAGTTTATGGCGCGATTTTGGCGTGGCTTACAGCAGGCCCTATTGTATTGCAAACCGGGGTTGGATTAAGCCCAGTAGCATTTGGATGGTCTTATTTTCTAACGGGCGTAGCATTTGCAATAGGCGCATTGGTCAATAGCAAATTTGTATTTCGGTATGGGATTCAAACGATGCTTCGTGTTGGTTTACTTTGTGTTTTGGCTTCCGGACTGGTCATGGCCGGGTTAAAATTGATGGGATACATTAATGGCTTTGTAATTATTGCCCCGGTAATCATGCTCTTGTTTGGAGCAAGCTTAGTGTTTCCCAATACTTCAGCTGGTGTATTTCAACCGTTCCCTCGGATTGCTGGCATTGCCAGCGCATTATTCTATTCAGCAAGGATGCTTGGCGGTGCTGTATTTAGCGGAATACTGGCATTTCTCCCCACCCACAACCAGCTACCGATGGCGTTAGCTTTCATAACAAGTGCATTATTAGCTTTACTCGTGTTTTATTTCACGCTGCGACCACAAGAACAACCACAAATATAACTATCAACTATCTCCTTATTCAATTATGGCCGGTTTCATACCGAATGGCGTTGGCGTATAAATTTTTTGCGGAACTGACATCCAGGTCTGAATATCCGTGCCACACCAGACGAGTTTTTTAGTGTCTGATTGTCTTAATTTTGCTAGATTGATGGGTACATCTATTTTCTTCATATCTTCATGCGTAATAGAATACACTTCCCATAGCTGATCTGCTAATAAATTGGGCGGCACAATAAATGTGGCGACATTTCCCAATTCGCAAGGTACGGATACAGTCATTTCCACATAGCCTAAAGAACCAAGGTAATTTGCCAACGCTGTGGCATAAGGTATAAGCCGGACTTTTATGTTAACGTCGGAAACAATCAATTCAATCTTGTTGGCTATTTTAGGCAAACCAGCTTGGTGAAGCTTATTTGCAAGAATTCTTGGTGAAACCAGATCCTGAAATTCTCCATCTGCACGCAGGTCAATTATGGTTATCACCTTATCGTTAAGCGATGCTTGAGGTAAATCAAGCAACATAATGACTTCCGCAGAAGCGCTCTGGCTAAGATAACAGACAGCTTCTCGATTGCAAGGTAAATTATTCACTAAAACAATCACGTAGCTATTCTCCGCAGTCATGGATTTAATTTTGCTATAATTATTATAGCAAAATTAACGGGGAATAATGTTATGCTGCTTGCTTTATCAAGCGATGATCCGGTATCGATGAATGTATGTGACGGACTTGCCGTTTATTATAAAGAAAAAGATTACCGGCGCTTTACTGATGACTGCTTCCAAAATCTATCCGATCCTACTCCAGAGCGAATTACCTGCGTTGGGCATGCTGGAACCAATAGCTATGGTGATCGCTTATTGTCACCAGATGAATTTGTTCAGGAGCTAATTAAAAAAGGCTTGCCAGCATCTGTCAAGACCATTGATTTGATCGGTTGTGAAATTGGGTTCATAACAGGAGGAACCAGTTACGCACGTGAAACGGCCATTTTATTAGCCCAAAATGGTTATGATATACAAGTAAATGCTTTTACCAAAACGGGCCCGGAGACACTAAATATTAGCCACATGTATGTCTGTATCTTCGGCGACACGGGTAAAATATGGGTAACTGGATATAAAGATACTGAAGAAAACCAAATAAAGGATCAACTATTAAATAGTGAAATTCAAAAAATAAAAGAACAAATTAATGCAAAAAAATTTGAATTAGAAATGTATTTCATATCTTCCACGGAAGTAGCCGGAGCAGGACCTGATGTTGTTGACCAGTTGAAGAAAAATATTGCTGAACTCAATAACCAATTAGATAAATATCAACAAGAACTCTATCAACTTCAAACCGAAACCATGATTTATGAGAGTTTATGCGATTTAAGATTGGAATTGGATCATTACACAGGTTATCAGTTTAATGGGCATCAAATTTTACTAGAAGAACAATCAGAAATGGCTGGAATCAGTCCGGAGGATAAATCTGAACAACTTAAAATCCAGGCAGAAGCCATATTAAATAAAACTCCACTTGATCAAGCAAAAGATATGGCGCTTGAAGTGCTTGCGGATACCATCAAAAAATTAGGTGATGAAAAACCCCCAAAAAGCAGTTCATTTCTTCAATATTTACCGGTTAGGATAAAGAATCCTGCGGACATATTGGAATATAAGATAAACGAACTGGCTAAGTTAAAATTGTTAATCGAAAACGATCACAGCGACCAATGGATTGCTCATATTGATAGAGCAAGGGAAAATAAAAAACTTACGCATGGATTGTCTAGTATAAAAATAAACGATACATTGGAAATAATGCGTGAACAATTCAATATTGGCATTAATCTCCTTTCATTACATAAACCATAATAAAATAGCTTATCCTCGTTAAAATACTAGTTTTTTTCCTAACAAAAGTGATAACCACATCATGAATACGCCAATTTATAGCAGTTTTATCCAACTATTTCCCTTAACACATCCGAAAAAATATTTCCTCCTGTTAAAATACAAACAATTTTTTGATAACTGTGCGTCTCGCATAATTGCATAGCCGCGGCAAAGGCGCAGGCTGCAGCGCCTTCGCAAACGAGTTTATGATTAAATAATAATATTTTCATTCCTTCTCTGATTTCATTCAGACTCACTACCAAACTGCCGCGTATCAAAGGCGAAAGCGATTGGAAAACTTGTGGTAAAACCTCTGGAGTGCCTATCGCATCCACAAATGAAGGGCTTCGCCGTACCGCTATCGCCTTTCCTGCTTTTAACGATGCATTCAGAGGCGCTGCCGTTTCGGGTTCGCATGTAAAAATAGCAACTCCTGGTCTTAATTGATGGAGGGCTCGGGCTATGCCAAGGCTTAAACCCCCTACGCCAAATGGTATAATTACCGCCTCGGTATCGGGTAAATCTTCTATTATTTCCTGTGAGATTTTTTCATACCCTTTGATTAAGCCTTCAGTCAACGCTGGATGAATGAAAAGGCCTGCATGAGGTAAGACTATCCCACCACGCACAATCTCCCATGCTTTTTGATAAGGAAGTTCAACAAGTTCTGCACCCAATCGGCGAACCATTTGTTTCTTGATAGGCGGCGCAGATTCAGGGACAAATATTTTGCAAGGAATGCCAAGTTTTAACGCCGCAAATGCCACAGCTTGAGCAAGATTGCCTGCACTTGCAGCTGCCACGCCAAGAAGCAGTTGGCGAGGCTCACTTTCTTTAATAGCCGAAACAACACCTCTTATCTTATAGGACCCAAACAATTGCAAATTTTCCGGCTTAAGATAAATTCGGGTTTTTGACACCAGGCTTTGCATTTCGAATGGTATCAAAGGCGTTCGTACAATCAATTTTTCCAATTCAACTAGTTTTTTCTTCATTTTATTTCCTACTACAGCAAAAGTGTCTTATGCCTTATTTGCCATGGTTTTCCATACAGCCTCCACATGATCCTTTCGAATCGCATAGATAGTACGATGAAGAAATCCCATTGCATCGGTATAGCCTGGAATAAGCACCATTTTTTCTCCTCTTTGTGGAGGGATTAGCGACTGATTTATTTCGTCTGTTAAGGTTCCTTTATCAGCGCCAGCCCATTCGAATCGAGTGTGTTCCGCGCTTAATCCAACTACACGCAAATCTTTGCGGTCACGAGGAGCAGGCAACCCTCCAAATGGATGCCAGCCGATCGCTTTAAATCCTGCGTTGCCAATTGCCCTGGTTTTATCCTTGGGAACACTAATCATTTGTGCAAGAATAAGCGCGCCCACTTGATGTCCATGGTCCTTCAAATTTGCTGTTTCACAATAGAGTAAATCACCTAACGCGCCTCCACCTGCTTGTATTTCTGTCAATACGCCCGTTTCAAGGCAGTCAATATAGTTACAACTGCCACCACCGCTAACGACAGCTACCTTTATGCCTTCTGCCTCAATTGCTGATTTGGCTTTAGCTAAAATATTATGTGATTCTTTTGTTGCTAGCGTTTTCTCCTGCGGTGGTAGTATGGGTGTGTGCCCTTCATATCCCGTAATACCTGCAAAGATAATGGATCCCGTTGTTAACTCAATGTGCTTAGCTGTGCGCGCCAATTCCACTGCTTCTTCTGCTGTCACTCCGCATCGATTATGATTCACATTGAGCTCAACTAGTATTTCAATAGGCGTGATGATTTCCCACCGTTCTACCGCAGTGGCCAGATCGCGCAAATAGTCCATGCTGTCAATAGCAACACGTAAACGCTTAAGCCGCTTGGCAAGCACAGCAAGACGCTCCAAATCTGTCTGCGAATAGAGTTGATTTGCCAGGTAAATATCATTAATTCCCTCGTCGGCGAATGCTTCAGCTTCAGCAAGCGTGAGCAGCACTACGCCGCAGGCGCCTTTTTCCAGAATATATTTTGCTAATGAAGCGCAACGATGTCCTTTGCAGGGAATCCGCCATGCGATACCTTTATTGCACATCCGTGATGCCATCAATTCAGTATTATGATCAACAATATCTAAATCTACTAAAAACGCTGGCGTAGGTAGCATGTGAATATGCTTCCCAATAAAGCCATCTACTTCGGGCTGCCGCTGCGCTCTAATGATCTCTCCTCTTTCCTTTGATTTGCTCCAGCATGTCAACTCAACCCACATACCCTAGGGCGACACCAGAAACGTTGAAGTACAAATTTCCCCACGAAGTGGAAATTGCATGGGAGGATCCTGTATGAGTCGTGTTCCTTTCCATTTAGGAATTACTTGTTCTTTAATATGCGCAATTACCTTATTAAGGTCTTTGACAGTAAATGAAATATAACTGTTGCCGATGTCACTAAATTTATGCCAATTATTTTTACCGTCCGGTAAGCGTTGGTCAGGCGATTTCCATTCAAAAATTTCAACGTATTGCGTTAAAGCCTGATCGCCGCACTTTAGCATGATCACATGAGGCATATAGGCATCCGGATGAACGTCAAAAATAGCTGACCAGCCACGCTCTCCCGCTGTTGGCTGCGGATCACGTTTTACTTCCCAGTCAAACTCAGCATCAAATACTTCCATTAAAAAATCCGCCGCTTCCTGCGCATTGGGAACCACAATACCGACATGATCCAATCCCATGTTAGTTGGAATGCCTGTTGCCTTGCATTTAGCGATCACATGTTGGTTCATGTTTGACCTCATTTTCATAATATAAATCAACTGACCCACTTTCCCTATTCAGGATAGGTGGGCTTTGAATACTCAGAAATAAAGTTAACGTATCGGTATTAAAACCGTGCAAAAGACCGGCTGGAATGAGAATACGCTTCCCCGGATAATATTCCTCATCTGTATTACAGAGGCGAAATGTACCCTTGCCTGACACGATATAAATAACAGCCGCACTATGTCGGTGATAATGTGGTCTATAGCGGGATTGAGGCTGTAATACAACTAATTCGACATTTTCATAAACAACCTGCTGATCGTGAGAACCCGATAGGGTAACCAAAAAAGAGTCTGGCGCATGAAATGTTCCTAATTGATATAAATCAAACAATTCCTCTGCTCGGACATTTTCATTTACCACGCGCTGACAGGGAATGCACTGAAAAGGATTAGAATTTCTGCCAGATAATCCCAAATAATTTAAAAGAGCCTTAATACCATTCATAAATTAATATCTCATGCTTTATCGATTTACATGAAAAATACCGCTGTTTGAAATGATAGGAAAGCGACTTTTTTTTTATAACTCGTTCCAAATTGGAACAAAGAAATTGATCCCTATGAAAAAGTAAGCATTAAGAAAAAACAGTTATTTCGTCGATTATAATAAATAATAACGATCTCAGCAGGTGAACGGTTATGGCAACTCCAAGATTTTTAAAAGAAAAATTCAAAACGGGATCTAAAAATACCTTGCAAAGACAGAACATTGCTGCGACTTTTGCTCCTTTCCTGGCGAAAGGGCAAAGTTCCAAGGCATCATTATTAAAGTCCATGATTCTAATGCAATATCTCTTTTCGAGTGACTCTTTCCCTAAAAAAGATGAATATATTTCTATTGTTATGCAAAGTATAGGCAAAAAAATCCTGCCCACATCGGAAAGAAAGGAAAATAGAAAAAAAGCAATCAATGAAATAGCTCAATTAGTGGAAGAGATGCTTAAGCATGTTCCTGAAAATAAGCAGAGTGAATTTTTGAAGTTGCTTTCTGCCCTTTCAGAATGGATTGATAGAAAAGTTTCTGATGGTAAAAATATAAAAAAGCTTAATTCAACAACAATAAATGAATTTTTCACATCGGTTATTTCCCATATTTCCAATTATAGTAATCAGGATTTTCTTACAATAAAAAATACATATTTATCTACTTATTTTGACACCAACTCCTCCCAAAGCAACTTTACTGAAAATAGTAAAAGTAAATCACCATCCCATCTAATCTCGCCACCAATGAATAGCAGATCACCGAAAATATTTGGTAATCTTTTTAAAAACCCTGATCAATTGGGAAAAGAAATTGGTAAAAGCAATGAAGGAGTAAGCTCTGCGAAGGAAGTTGAATATCATAAAAAAAAGGGAGGGGTTTCCACTTTTTTTAAAAAAATACCTACGCTGTACTCAGATGTAGACCCCTTTTATCCACCGGTCATGCGGAGTTTTTTTGAAGTAATACTAGGCAATATTTACAATTTATATGTTGGTGTTCCTAAATCCCGTATACTTGATTTAAATGGAACGCATGTTCTGTCACAAAAGAAAAATAATGCTATTTCACTTTCTAATGCACCGTCATCCTGTACTTTACCTTTAGCCAATCTATTTGGTTCGATTTTAATTTCGCTTGCTTTGAAAGAAGGAGATCTGAAAAAGGCAAATATGGTCACTGATTTTAAGATGTGTTACAGAATTGATTTTTTTTACAGCCTACAAGGCAAGGGAGATAAATATAATTTAGACAATCTCCAACTTTTTAACCCGGTTTATTTACTGGAATGTTTATACGGAAGCAAATATTTCATTCCGTCCGATCTACTTCAAGATACATTGCTCAATTTCGATAACTGTGTCATGGAAATCGTTCATGCGCTGCAGAATTTCATTCAATGTTCGGAGGAGAAAACCTTATTAGATAAGAGCAAGCTTGCGATGAAATTAGCCTATTTTGGTAAATTGTCCCCTAAAGAACTTGATCTAATTGGCATTGCCTCACCCTTACCCAAGGATTTGAGGCTGCTTACTGACAAGCAACGTGAAATGTTAGAAAGTTTAACTGTAGACAAATTAGTACAAATTGCCGCTTTATCAAATACAGATGGGCATAAGGTTTTAACGAACCACATTATTTATTTGCGTGATATGGAAAAAATGTTTGATGTCATTCTAGCCGGCGTAAAAGACAGCAAAAAAAACGCTGAAAAATTATGGTCAATGTGGTTGGAACTAGGGCCAACGGACAAAGACAGATTAAACAACCTCCATAAGAAACAATTTCCTTATAATCACAATTTGCGTTATTAGTTGATGTCTTACTTTCTTTTCTTTTTATGCGTTTTTGCCTTAATGCCGCGACTGCTAAACCATTCATCTCCATAAGAGACAAAAATTTCTTCCCCCGGTTGGATAGTACGAATGGCTTTAATGGTCATGATGCGTGTTTTAACGTTGATTGACCAACCTGTGTTGGGTTCATCGGCGTGATTATAAATAATGCCAAAACCAGTAGGAATAGCAGACTTACCTCTAGCGTCAAAATAGTAATCTTCCAGGACTTTATCACCGCCCTTGGAGATAATCGTGTAGCATTCCTCAATGATTTCGTTTTTTTTAATTTTCTTTCCGGCGAACACGCCGTAACCATGCGTAGGCGATTTCTTAACAATGAGTGACTTATTCTGAATCAGTTTTTTTTTCATTACTTTTTAAACTCGCAATAATAAATGTAAGCCGCAAGACGATGCTAATCGACAAAAAATTTTCTAATAGAGCGCTAATTTTCCAGTTTTTTATACTTCATTCGGTGCGGCTGTTTAGCTGCATCACCCAGGCGCTTTATGCGATCCGCTTCATAATCGGTATAATTGCCGGCAAAAAAAGTGGCTGTACTGTCACCTTCAAAAGCCAGAATATGTGTTGCGATGCGGTCAAGAAACCATCGGTCATGCGAGATAACTAATGCAGATCCGGGAAATGCCAGCAAGGCTTCTTCCAGTGCGCGCAGTGTTTCGACATCCAAATCATTGGTTGGCTCATCCAGCAGCAATACATTTCCGCCACTGCTTAACAACTTCGCTAAATGCACACGATTTCGTTCACCGCCAGAAAGCTCCTTAATGAATTTTTGCTGATCCGAGCCTTTAAAGTTGAACCGGCCTACATAACTGCGGGATTGCATTTGGAAGCTTCCAATTGTCATTACGTCCTGTTCTCCCGAAATTTCCTGCCATACCGTATTCTGCCCATTGAGATTGTCACGGCTCTGGTCAACGTAGGCAAGCTTTACGGTATCTCCCAAGCGAATCGTTCCCGCATCGGGTGTTTCCTGCCCCATCAATATTTTAAACAAGGTTGATTTTCCAGCGCCATTCGGCCCAATGATACCGACAATCGCGCCTGGCGGAATATCGAAATTTAAATTTTCAAATATTAATCTGTCACCAAACCGCTTGGTCAGATTGGCAGCTTCAATCACCTGATTGCCAAGACGCGGGCCTGGTGGAATATAAAGCTCTTGAGTTTCATTCCGTTTTTGAAATTCACGCGAATTTAACTCTTCAAAACGCGCAAGTCGTGCCTTGCTTTTAGCCTGTCGGCCTTTGGGATTGCTACGCACCCACTCAAGCTCTGCCTGAATCGCCTTTTGATGGGCAGCCTGCTGGCGCTCTTCTTGTTCCAGACGTTTTTCTTTCTGCTCAAGCCAAGCAGTGTAATTACCTTCATAAGGAATACCCTGTCCGCGGTCGAGCTCCAAAATCCACCCAGCCACATTATCCAGAAAATAGCGGTCGTGTGTCACTGCTACCACAGTGCCAGAATAGTCATGCAAAAAACGTTCCAGCCAGGCAATGCTTTCCGCATCCAGATGATTTGTGGGTTCATCCAGAAGCAGCATATCCGGATTGGACAGTAATAATCGGCACAGCGCAACACGTCGGCGTTCACCACCCGACAATTTAGTCACATCTGCGTCCCAGGGGGGCAAACGAAGCGCATCAGCAGCGATTTCAAGCTTGCGGTCAAGTTCCCAAAGATTGCTGGCATCGATGATAGCTTGCAGTTCACCCTGCTCTTCGAGAAGCTTATTCATTTCCGCGTCATTCATCGGCTCAGCAAATTTCATGCTGATTTCATTATAACGGTTTAAAACAGCGACCCCTTCGCCGATACCTGCTTCAATATTCTGGCGCACATTTTTCTGGGGATCTAAATGAGGCTCCTGCGGCAAGTAACCAATTTTGATATCAGTATGCGGATAGGCTTCGCCATGAAATTCTTTATCCATACCAGCCATGATTTTCAGTAAAGTGGATTTGCCTGCGCCATTTAAGCCCAGCACACCAATTTTGGCGCCAGGATAAAAGGATAACCAAATATTTTTTAATATTTCACGTTTGGGCGGAACCGTTTTCCCCACACCCTGCATACTGAAAATATATTGCGCCATAATAAATAGTTCCTCGTCAGCCTCTATCTCACTCTGTTAATCGGCAAGCAGTCATTTTTTGATGGCGGGAATTTTAACCGCTTCAGCCCGTTTAGCCAATCTTAATTATGGTAGGCAGCAACAATAATATAACCGGTTGATTTAAATGCTGCATTATCTTGCAGTTAACGCTTTATTTGGTGTCTAATAGGAGGAAGTTGCCTTTTTAATCGAGGGAATAAGCATGGTAAGCAAGGAACGACATGCACTGTTGGCACTACTATTAATCCTTTTTATTGACGGAATGGGACAAGGTCTGATTTTTCCCATTTTGACCAATGTCATTATCAATCCAACTTCACACGCTGTCCTTCACGGTGTAACGACTCAAGAACGCAATATCTGGTATGGCGTCATTATTTGTAGTTTCTTTTTTACCTGGTTTTTTGGTGCTGCCATGTTAGGCGACATCTCTGATACGGCCGGCCGCAAAAAAGCGCTGCTGCTTTGTCTTCTAGGATCCACCGTGGGCTATCTCGCCTCTGCTCTGGCTTTTTGGTGGCAGACAGTGTGGTTACTGCTATTAGGACGTATTGTTTACGGTTTCACCGCTGGCAGTCAGCCTATTGCACAAGCCTGCATTGCAGACATCAGCGGCCCGCAAGATAAAGCGCATAATATGGGATTGATTCTGCTAGCGGTGACATTAGGCATCATGGCAGGACCGATCCTGGGCGGTTTTCTTTCAGATAACCAACTGGTTTCATGGTTCAGCGCCTCAACTCCGCTTTACTTTGCCTGTTTTTTATCCCTGTTTAATCTTTTTTATTTATGGTTTTATTTCCAAGAAACATCTGGCAAAACGGGTGCATTGAGATTAAGGCTACTACGGGCTGTCGAAATTTTTATTTCAGCCTTCAAAGACCCAGCAGTTCGTTATCTCGCAATCTGCTTTACTATCTTGCAATTGGGATGGAGCATTTATTATTTATATATCACTGAGTTTTTAGCGCGAAAATACGGGTTAAACGCTACACATATTGCTGTTTTTTTCGCACTGATAGGCCTTGGTTTGACCATCGGCTTTGGTTTCTTGGTGAAATATGTCAGCCATCTTTCCGCAAGAAATATTGTCATTGCAGGCTACGGCATTTTATTTCTCGGTATTCTTTTGACCATCACTCCGCAACATGTCATTTACCCCTGGCTCGCTGCACTTCCTGCCACGGCAGCGCTTGCCATGGGTTACGCTTATGTCATGACTCTTTTTTCTAATCAAGTTGGCCCCGAACGTCAGGGATGGGTAATGGGTGTAACAGGCGCTTTGGTTGCATTTTCAGCTGGCATCGCTATCCTGTTATCGACATTATTAAGCAGCTTTAATGTGACATGGCCGCTGGTCTTGGGCGCTATTTTCTTACTAATAGGCTGTCTGCTAATGCTAGGTTTTGAACCTGAGCATAGTCAGCGCTAGATTAAAAAATGAGATTGTCACTTATCTTCTGAACAGTCTTTTTCTTGACTGTATTGGCATTCTCCATGACTGGTTTCATAACGAAACTGCTCATTGGAAATAACATCATAACCACCGCCTATAAACTGCAACAGGCAAAAACCGTGACCAAACGGATCCGCCAGTGTAGCAATGCGTCCCCAGGGAGCATCGTTTCTCGTTTCCACTTGCGCACCTGCCTTTACCGCTGCCGTAATCGCAGACTCAATATCGCTGACAATGATATCAAGATGCACAGGTGTCCAATGGCGAGAATAAATGCGTCTCGCATCTGTATTCGGGCAAGGCTGAGTAGCCGGATCCTTCTGCAAAAGATAAAGGGGACAGTCAAGGCCGAGCAGTTCAACCGCATCTTTTGCAAGCCACCTTCCAACCGTCAGCCCAAAAGCCTGCTGATAAAAAAGGATGGCGCGTTCAATATTATCTACATCAATATTCACCAGGAGATTTGTCACTGTTATAGTTCCTTTTGATATTGAATTTCCTGAAGCGGCACATCCAACAGGACGACTTGCTTTACAGAAACGGCTCTCTGAAAGCCCAAGATTTCATAAAAACGGCGCGCAGAATAATTAGCCTCGAGCACCCAGAGCACTACCAGGTTAAAGCCATCTTGTTGAAGTCTGTCACAGGCTGCCTGGCAGAGCAGCGTACCGTAGCCTTTCGCTTTCCAGTCTGGATGAAGATAGATAGCGTAGATTTCCCCTTGTCTTAACCTCACATCAACTTCATCGCGGTCGGATCCGAACGCAACAAACCCAATTGAAACATCCGATATTTCAATAAGGTAAACAAAAGTTTGTGGATTTTCCAGGCGTTTTTGCCATTCATCCACCCACTCTCGCAAAGCAAGGCGTGCCAGTTTTTCTGCAGGAATAAGATGGTGATAGGCCCCCTGCCAGCCTCGAATATGAAGGTCAGCAATGAGGCCGGCGTCCTCCACTGAGGCTTTTCTAATAATAGGCTTAGGCATCATTATCTCTCGTCTGTATAATAGGACGCTGATTTTTTCATCAAGAAAGCGAATAATTATAATTTTTCCCTGTCCGCGACCGGGCAGAAGGCCGCTAGAATGAAATTCAAAATAGCAACAACAAGCAATCAACAATTATATATTATCCTGCTCATCACTTTAATGGGCTTTATTGGTGTTTCGATTGCTTATCCGCTTTTCGCGCCGTTATTTTTGAATTCTGCCTCTTCTATTATGGTTGCGACCCCCTGGGCAGAAAAAAATCGGAACCTGCTGCTTGGGCTGACACTGGCCGCCTATCCACTAGGCCAATTTATTGGTTCACCCATTATTGGTGCTCTGTCAGACCGTTATGGCCGCCGGTCGATTTTATTGAGCAGCCTGGTGGGTACCTTGCTGGGTTATATTTTAAGTGCTCTCACATTGCGGCACGGATTACTGTGGCTGCTTATCTTTAGCCGTTTTTTGACGGGATTGTCAGAAAGTAACATTGCACTCGCTCAAACGATTATTGCGGATTTGAAAGACATTAATAAACATAAAGGATTTGGCGGCATTATGATGGCAGCTTCAATCGGCTATATTCTTGGGCCCATGATGGGCGGGCTGCTATCTGATAACCGACTAGTCAGCTGGTTTGATGTATCCGTTCCTTTTTATGCAGCAGCAGGGCTCGCTTTACTAACCCTGTTTTTAGCATATACTGCCCTTCCCGAAACATACAAACCAACCCTGACCGCCCAAACAGCTTTCTGGCAACAATTCAATATTCTTCAGCATCTCAAAGAAATGCTGCGGAACGCTGCTTTAAGGTTTTTACTCATCGCCTGCCTGATATTCATGCTAGGCGTAGATGTCTTTTATGAATTCGGGCCCGTCTATCTCACGGCTATATGGCATATGGATGCGACTGAAATTGCATTCTACACCATCATTCTCTGTCTTGGGCTGGCATTGAGTAGTGGTTGGCTATCTCATCAACTTTCCTGCCGTTATCCACTTTATCAAAGCATACTCGTATCTATTATCTCATTTTGCTTGCTATTAAGCGCCATCGCTCTAGCCCATTCTGCACAAGTGGTGCTTGTCCTATATGGTGTGATTGGGATAGCCATTTCCATCGCAACAACCAGTCTGCGCGTACAAATATCAGATACCGCTGGCCAGCATATTCAAGGCAAAGTCATGGGAATGCTGATGGGTTTGCGGATGCTAGGCGATGCCATGCTTTGCCTTTTTGGCGGTGCGCTCATCCATTTTTCGGCAACATTGCCTCTTTATTTAGGCGTGCTGTCGGCATTGATTGCAGCAACACTTTATTTGTTCAAAGTAAGCATGGAGATAAATGGTAATAAACGATTTTCGACAGAAGAAAATATGTCCTAGCCTGCTGAAGAATGCTGTTTCAACTGACGCTTCGCGGAATAAAACAAAAAAACCCCATCACCAACGTAATGGGGTTTTTCACTGAAAAACAAGAGCCTAGAATAACTTTTTAATTATTCCACGCTGAGGGAATGGTTATGTTACTCAATTACAGTAACATTTTCAGCTTGCGGGCCTTTCTGGCCTTGCGTCACGGTAAATTCGACTCGCTGCCCTTCCACCAAAGTGCGGTAGCCATCGCCTTTGGTCATGATCGCACGAAAATGTACGAATACATCCGCACCTTGTTCGCGCTGAATAAAACCAAAACCTTTATCATTGTTGAACCACTTTACGGTTCCTTTTTCACGTGCTGACATAACAGATTAACCTTATTTAATATTTACTGGTTGGTAAAACTCACACTATTTACTTAAAATAGGACGCCAAATCGTGTGATGTGTTCTATAAGATAACATGCATTTTATTTTATGTATATAAATTTGAAGCTCCGGTATCGAAATCGTGGAATAAGCTGGTTTTAACCGGTTTCCATTGTATATCATAGACGAATGATCGCCGGCGAAAAGGATAACCCGTGCAAGCAGATAATTCTCCCAATAAATGGTTGGCATTAGTTGGTTTAAGCCTGTTATCCTTCACCGCCTTCCTCGATTACACCATTGTAGCCACTGCTTTACCCTTTATTCAGAAAGATCTCAATGCAACGGTGTTGCAACTGCAATGGGTCATGAATATTTATGGCATGATTCTTTGCATGTTTATGATTGCCGCAGGCCAGGCGGGTGACTTGTTTGGCCGTAAGACCATCTACTTTACTGGCTTTATATTATTTGGCATTGCCGCACTAGGTGCGGGCGGCGCATCAAGCATAGAATGGTTAATTTCCTTTCGTGCCATCCAGGGATTTGCCGCAGCCATTATCTTTACCGTCGGGGTTGCCTTATTGCCACAAGCTTTTCCTGCACAGGAACAAACTCGCGCCATCGGCATATTTAGCGCGTTTAATGGCGCAGGCCTGGCTGTCGGCCCTTTTCTGGGCGGCCTCTTGATTACTTTTTTAAGTTGGCGATGGGTATTCTGGATAAACATTCCCCTCATTGTATTTGGTTTGCTGCTCTGCATGCCTCATCTCAAACCATCGCCGCGACCGGATTATAAAATTAAAATTGATTGGCTAGGCTTATTACTGTTAATTGTAGGCTTAGGTTCCTTGGTTTACGGCATTATTTTTGGCGAACAAACAGGTTGGGATCACTCCCTTACCTGGACTTTCATTGGCACTGGCGTGGTCGCATTATTGCTTTTAATTGCTGTAGAAAACAGAGTTGCGCAACCGCTACTCGATTTTTCCCTGTTCCGGAATTCACACGCCACGCTTGCCATGCTAGTCTGTTCCGCTGCGGGCTTTATTACCTTTGTGTTTATGTTTTTTGATCCACTCTATCTGGAAATCATACGCAAACAGGGCGCTTTTATGGTAGGCATTATTTTATTGAGCGTGCCTGCCATACAAGTAATTATTTCCTTGTTATTTGAAAAACTGGTCAAAAAAACGGGCGTTTTCAACCTGATTCTTTATGCACTGCTTGCCGCGTTGCTGGCGGCTATCTGTCATGTACTCTTCACCTCTTCGATCAATATGCTTTTTGTGATCTTTGCACTAATGTTAATGGGTTATACCTGGGGCATCGCGAATGTTGGCTCCATTTCTGCTATCGCACAATCTGTCAAACCGGAAAAACTAGGCGGAGCCATTGGCACCGTTTTTACTTTTTGGAACATCAGCGGGTCTATTTTTCTTGCGTTAACATCCGTTATCTTTCACTGGCGCGAATCAGACGCCCTATTCACTGGCTTAGCCAAAGCCAATGTCGCGATGACTCCAGAACAACAGCAGCAAATACAGGGTTTAATTTCTGATCCTCAACATGCGCAAGTCGTTATCACCCAATATTTCAGTGGTAAAGCCGGCGATATTTATCAATTATTTGAATCCAGCTTTATGGCAGGCTTTCATGCAGTCGCCTGGTTTGCTATTGTAATCATGGTAATTATTTTTCTCGCAGGCCTTGCATTGAGTAAAAAGTAATATTAAACGTTTTGCGGTATTTCACATGCATACGTCATACCATTTTGGCAAAAGGAGAATAATATGAAGTATAAAGGCTTATATAAATTTGTATTCATGCTTATCCTGCTCTCGTTTACCCAAGCTGCACTCGCCGAAGCCTATAGCGGAATCATGACTAAAGAAAAGCAGGCCTCAATGACACCACAGGAAGTACTTGAACGCTTGAAAGAAGGTAACCAGCGGTTTATCAGTGGGCAAATGAAAAATCGCGACCTGGGCGCGCAGGCAAGCACCACTACAACCGGACAATATCCGGTTGCCGTGATATTAAATTGCATGGATTCGCGCACGCCGCCTGAACTGGTATTTGATCAGGGCTTAGGTGATGTCTTCGCCATGCGTATTGCCGGTAATATACTTAATAATGATTTGCTGGGCAGTATGGAATTTGGCACCAAGCTCGCTGGCGCAAAACTCATCGCCGTCATCGGTCACACTGGTTGTGGTGCCATACGCGGCGCCTGCCAGCATGCCAAACTGGGTCACCTCACCGGCCTGCTGCAGAAAATCCAGCCCGCTATTGCACAGGCAAGCAAGGCAACTGATGGCAAGCGTGAATGTACCCGAGCAGAATTTATAGACCAAGCGGCAAAAGACAATGTTTTAATGGTCATCAAACAAATCCAAACAAACAGCCCTGTCATTAAACGCTTAATTGCTGAAGGGAAAGTAGGAATTGTGGGAGGCATGCAAGATCTTGCCACAGGCCAGGTTACTTTCTTTGAAGACGCCAGTATGATGCCAAAAAATTAGTGCCACTTAAACAATATGGGTATATTCAAAAAAATATACCCGTTCACTTTTCGCTAATAGGCACTTAGCAATGACCGCAAAAAACTATTGGATATACATTTTATATTGCACTAATGATACTTTTTATACGGGTTACACAGTAAACCTTGCCGAACGGTATGCAGCACACCTTAATGGCACTAGCCGGTGCAAATACACACGAAGCTTCAAACCGCTTGGTATTGCCCAATGCTGGAAAATCAGTGGAACAAGAGGGCTCGCTATGCGAATAGAACGGCATATTAAAAAATTGCCGCGCATTAAAAAAACACAATATATTTCTGAACCGGGTTTACTTGCGCAATTATTTCCTACTATCCCTGTCGCTAAGAAAGTACTCAAAAAAATTGCAGATCTTTCCAGATAAGAGCGGGCAACGGAGGCGCTAAAATCAATTCTTGCAATTAATCATATTTACAGTTGACTTATCCTGAGTGTTTTGGCGTGGCTTATGCTTGTCTTAATTAGGCATTCTCAGGTGCAAGCGGCACAATCAACCACATGATTAAATAAACCAGCAGCGCGCCGCCCGCAAGGAAAAAAAACAGAATAAAAAGCAATCTTACCCAAGTAGGATCAATACCAAAATGCTCCCCTAATCCACCGCATACACCGGCAATAATACGGTCTTTGCGTGAACGGTAAAGTTTTTTGTAAGGCCTTGTCTGGTTCATAGCGTCCTCAACTAAAGAAATAATAAGGCTTAAATTGGGTGTACGTAACGAAACGATCTACTATATTATAGTAGCCGTCTTCGCCGAAACGGGCAAAGTTTTTAGACTACATACATCAGGATAGAAACAATACAATGACAGCATGGAATATTATTCTTTTTTTCTTTTTTCTCAGCCTGATGATAATAGCCGGTCAAATCCGATCTGCGCAGGTTAAATCTGAAAGCCAGTACTTATTGGCGAATAGAAAAACTCGACTGTTCGCACTCATTGCCACACTGGTGATGACAGAATTGAACACCTCGACCTTGCTCGCTTTTTCTGGCATGGGCTATCTCACCTCCTGGTGGGCCCTATCCTTACCGCTAGTGTTTTTAATTGGCCTGATTTTTTATGCGCTGACGGTGGCAAAGCCATGGAAAGAGTTTAATGGTATTTCCGTTGCTGACTATTTTACTGCCCGTTACGGCCGGGATATAGGCTATCTGGTTTCCTTTATCTTATTTTCTGCTATGGCAGGATTTAGTGCCACTTATATCAAATCACTGACGCTAATTTTTATGCCGCTTTTTCCTATGCTAAATGCCTGGCTATTAAGCGGTGTACTAGTAATACTAGTTTTATTAATGACACTGCGTGGAGGGTTAGTAGCCATTATTCGCACCGATGTCATTAGCTTTATTCTTATCTGCTTTTTTCTTCCTGTATTGCTTTATTGTGTCTGGCGAATGCCAAAAGCTAGCACACCTCCTCTGCTTTCGCTGCAACAGATGCAGGAATTACTGCCACCCCAGTTTGTCGTCTCTCTAATTTTGTTAACCATGTTCAGTTATATTCTCGCCCCATGGTATGGACAAAAAATCATTGCGGCCAGAAATGCCAACACAGCTTATCTAGCAGTTCTGTGCGCAGCCATACTGATTTTTTTATTCTATGGGTTGGGTATCGGGATAACTAGCCTGCTTAGAACAAAAGGCATTATGCTGTCGCAAGCTGAACTAGCGCTACCGTACTCGATTCATCAGGCTTTCCCAATTTCTTTACAAGGCTTGGCTTACGGCATTTTATTCTGTATCGCGGCAACCACCTTGGCGGGTGTATGGAGCGCCATGGTAACCCTACTGGTCGGAGCGCAACCAGCAAAAGAAAAGCAGATAAAATTAAATCGCAGCATGCAATTAACCATCTTATGTGCCGTAGTATCTTATGGGGGAGCTAATCTGTTTGTCGATCATATTCTGAATAAAATGATTTTGGCAAATATTCCTATCGTAGCCTTATCATTTGCACTACTGGCTGGATTCTACTGGAAGAAAACCTCACGCACCGGTGTGTATTTAAGCATCTTAAGCGGTATTTTTTGGGGGGCCGCCTGCTATTATCACTATGGTGAAACGGGAAACTATACGTGGTACTGGTCCGTCTATGGTATTCCTCTTATTTTTATCACAGGCATCACCGGTTCACTCTTTTACCCTGGGCAAACGCAAGAACGCTTCATTCAAACCTGAACAAGGCCTTAATACCAACCATTTTTTATTAAAACACGACTTTCCGGATCAACTCGTTTGACTGTATTTTTAGGGGCATTTGTATGAAATGTATGTAACGCTGCCACAGCAGTCGTTGTTTTTGAATGTGTGCTTTCCCGCTTTGCCTCGCTAAGCTGTTTTCGCAGAAATTCATTCTCGGATTTGAGAGCCAGCGATTGATCAGCAATCTCTACAACAACATCAAGATTATTTTTAAACATCATTTTTATTTGAAAATTTAATTCCTCGATCCGAGATTGAATCATTTCATTTCTTGCCGCTGATGCATCAGACGAAATTGCTTTTATTTGATATAAACAATTGACAGAAGCTTTGTAGTACGAATACGCATCCAATAGAGCATTGGTTTGCCTGCATATAAGTGCCGCGTCTTCATAATAACACCCAAGCTGCTCTAAATCTTCGCAAGAAGTTGGTGTAGCTGCATTCAAGATTTCAATAGCTTCCTTAATGTTTGCAGTAGCCCGCGCTATGTCTTTTTCTGGTTTTTCGGCATAAGCGATAGCAAGACCGTATAAATAGTTAGCTAATTTCTTGGCCTCCTCTGCTGTCTGGTTCTTTTGGAAGCGTTTACGCTGTATTCGCACGGCCTCCATGCGATGCTCTAATGCTGACTCAAACGCACTGGGGTATAAGTGTTTAGTCTTGACACTGAAGTAACCAGCGCTTTCCTGAAGCTTTAAAAGCAATAACTCATCCTCGTTCGTTCGCCTGTTCTCTGGAATTTGGGTTAAGACAGTGATAGCTTGTTTTGCTTTTTCAGGGTTGGGAATGAGGTACTCACTGAAGCGAAATTTGATGAAAGCAACACTTTGGTTAAAAATATTTTCAGCCTGCGCATGATAAGCATCATATATTTTTGGTCTTTCGAACATAGTGATCCTTGACTACAAATTGAATTTAAGAACTATTTTGCCTGGCAAACCTGCTCGGTAATCGTCTCATTAGAACCTTTGTAAAATAATAAAGGCGGGAGACAGCATGCGATTATCCCAAAAACAAATATCGCTTCATAACCCAATAAATTACCAACTACCACTTGTGTCGGTGGTAGAAATCCGAGAATGATGGCTCCGATACAAGTGGCAATCCCCACACCACCTACTAACCATATGCCAATCAATCCTCCTGGAATTTGAAACGCACGCTTGATACGCGCATATTTGTACCGTAACCGTATGGCCGCAGCAAACATGAAGATATAAAACAACAATGCGAGCTGGGCCGTCAAGTTGGACAAAACCCAATACGAACTATTGACACTGGGCATAATTAAGAAAATAGTACTTAACGCAGTCACGATGGCACCTTGCACCAATAAGATGCCAATAGGCATATTTCTGAGATTGCGTTTTCGAAAAAATTTCGGCAGATCATTATCTTCGCAGGCCACCAGCAAACCTCGGGCTGGCCCTATAATCCACGCTGCCGCACCGCTTAAGCTGCCTACGATGATAAGAATAGCAATAATGGGTGCAAACCAGCTCATATGATAAGCAGAAAAGAAAATGCCGTATGCATCGATTAATCCTGAAACAAGGTTTAACTGTTGAACAGGTACTACAATCGCAATGGCAAGACAGGCAAAAATTAATGTTAACATAATAATAAGTGAGGAATATATTAACGCGCGCGGATAATCTCGCGAGGGCTCGCGCACGTCGCCTGCGTGCACGGCAGACATTTCAATGCCCATCAAGCCAAATAATATATTTGTTAAAAATGCCAGGTTATTCATGCTAGACAAATTCGGAAAAAAATCATGCATCGTAAAATGGATCTGGCTGGGTTTGCCCAAATAAAGCCAAACCCCGCCTAAACAAGCAATAAATAGCATTGGTGCGATTGTGCCCAGAAGAGCGCCGATCGTACTGATCCATTGTGATATTCTAATTCCCTGACAATTAATAAGCGTTACTCCCCAAAAAGCCGTTAGAATAACCGATAGCATATAGAATTTATTATTGGTTAAGTGCGGTTGAATCAACGAAGCCAACACACCCGCTATAAAAGCAAATATCGTGGGGTACCAGACTACATTGTAAATCCATTGCAACCAGATACTGAGAAATCCCCAGCGTGGACCAAATGCTTCCCGTATCCAGACATAAGCACCACCTGTATTAGGCCAACCTGTTGCTAGTTCAGCTGTCACCAATAAAGTTGGAATAAAAAACAGCGCTGCAGCCAGCAGATAGAAAAATACCAAGGCAAATCCATATTCTGCACCCGCTGTCAGACTGCGTAAATTATCAACGGCAATAACATTTATCATGACCAGAGAAAAAATACCCAGCGATTTGCCGGGAGATAGCCTTGCTTGAACGCTCATAAAAAGATCCTGAAGTAAGATATCATTTTTAATAAAATGTTAATGTGTTACGATCTACTTTTTAATTTTGGCTTTGGAAGGACATACCTGTTTATTTTTTTTCCAGCCGTTCATGAACAAGATTGTAACCACCCTCACCAAGCATGAGACAGCGCGCCACTCTGCCAATTGTTGTCACACTGACACCGGTTTCATTATAAATTTGCCTATATGATTTTCCGGCTTTCACCAAAGGAACCACGTGCCATCGGTCTGCCATTGCCTGAATTTCAGCCGGTGTACACAAATCTTGAAAAAACTTTTTGGCTTCTTCCGCTGATCGGACTGCCGCGACAGCCTCATAGAGTTCTTGCTCAAGCACTTGATTAATCTTGCTAATTTTCATAAAAAATTACTTCCAGACATAAGCATAATGTAATAATACGCTAATACAGCGGTACATTGTAACACTTCGCTTTCTTCTGTCAACTCGCGGCTTTCGTCTCTTACCTATAAAAATTGCAAAATTAAAAATAATGCTGACAAAAAAGCGCCTGCTATTGGAAAAAGAATAGGATAGGAAACCGCATTTGGCTGGACTTCTTTTCGCTTTTTTATCGCAATTAATGACAAATGCATCATAATAAAAATACACAAAATAATAGCACTCGTTATTTTGGCAAGCATCTCAATGGGGAATAAAAGCGCAAACATAACAATGACTGCCATCACAAACAAGGTAGCGATCAAAGGTGTTTGTGTGCGCCGGTATAAAGTGGCAAATAACACCGGCGCATTGTGCTGTTTCGCCATTCCATACATCACACGAGACGCCATGATAATTTGAACCAGGGCACCGTTTACAATCGCTATCAAACTGATCATGCCGATAATACTGGGTGGATAACCTCTGAGTTGAAAAATAAGCGCAAGCGGGGCCTCACTTTGTGCAAAAGCTTCTAATGGTAAAGCCAGGATGGCAACGAGCGCAACCAACACATAAAGCAGCGTGCCTATTCCTAAAGCCGCAAATATCGCATAAGGCAAGGTTTTCTCCGGATGCTTGATTTCTTCGGCAATGTTAACCATGTCTTCAAATCCGATATAGGCATAAAATGCAATGAATGCCCCGGCCAACACACCTGAACTTCCCGCCATGCTCAATGAGAATCGCATCTGATGCCATACTTCGGGCAAACGTTGCAGGCTGTTGCCTGCAACGTATATCACGAGCAGCAGCCCGCCAATTTCTATCAGTGTCATTAACATCGCCATCATGGCAGATTCAATGATGCCCCAGATGGCAACCGCGCCAAGCAGAATAATTAATCCGATCATTGCGAGCGGAGAAGGAATAGAAATAAAAAGGCGTAGATAACCAACAAACCCATGAGCAATGGCAGCAGCCGAAACTACACCTGTAAAAACAACCATCCAACCAATCAAGCCTGATAACCAGTCATGGCCAAAAGCTCTACGTACATAATAAGCCTCGCCTGCACTCAGGGGAAAACGTGAACTTAATTCGGCATAAGAAATTGCAGTTAAAAAAGCGATAAAGGAAGCAAGTAGAAATGCAAGCGGCGTGAATATACCGGCATGGCCTGCTACTTTGCCAACCAGGGCATAAATCCCAGCACCCAATATAGTGCCAAGGCCATAAAACGTGACCAGCGCGAAGGATAGCGATCGCTTAAGTGATACTGACTCTGTATTATTATCGTCCATGATTGTCGTAGATTAATACAATTTAATTAAAAAAAGAATAACTGCTGTCTTTGCCGTCCCATTGGTTAGGCTTTTGATATAATGTAGCTATAAATACCATATTATGCCGTTAATGGATAATCTTTGAAGGATGTTTTTATAAAATGGATCTAAAAGCATTTACCAAGATCATCGCTATCCTCATTTTCACTATCTGCTGTATATTTCAGCCTCTTCATGCCCAAAATAAAATGGGAGAAGCCGTTTTTTCCCCAGCTGCATGGAGCAAAGATCTGGATAGCATTAAGAAAAAAATTACTACTGAGGCGTGGACTTCCATCTCTTTAAAAGAAACCATCGGTGCAGTGATTGCATTGCAAAAGCAGGCAAACGAATGCACCAACAACACAAAAAAAGAGCTTGAGAAAATAAATACGGCTCTTATGGGATCAAATACTGGAAAACTAGACAGCCAAGCCGAATCCCCGCGTATTGATGAAACCAAATCAAATTTAGACAAAAGAAGATCTGAATTAAACCAATTGTATGCCGAATGCCAGTTAGTTTTGCTGCGTGCGCAGGATATTTTCTCTGATCTCCAAGCACGTGAACAATTACTGATTACAGCCCAGTTATTCTCCAAAGCACCTTCGGTTATTGAAAACCTCACGCAATTGCCAACGATTCAATCGGTTGAAAATCAATTTAATTTGAACATCTTTAACCAAAAATTAGGCGTTACTTATTTAACCAGTAGTAATCTTGGCATGTTAATAATATTAATCGTGCTAAGTATAATGGCTGGCTATGGTACACGGCGATGGTGTCGCAATAGAGAAGGTATATCGGACCAATCGCTGCTTGGATTCAATATAACAGCTGTTGTTTTTCAATATGCGTATGCTCTATTTATTACGCTTGCGCTTGCCATTTTCTTTACGTTTTATACACTGCCGGCGATATTATCTACTTATCTGGCAACAATAAGTATCGCCTTGTTTATTTACACAGCGCTTGTCGCCATCATTAAAAGTCTGTTTTATCCGCCACCACCAGCGCAGCCTTTAATCATATTTCCTGGCAAAATACCGCGTTTTTTTAGCCGTCGATTGTTTTATTTGTTAACGCTTTTATTAGCTTATTATGTCGTTACTACGCTGTTTCAAGATCAGGAATTGCTTGTTCCGATTAGACAATTAACCGACTCTCTGTTTATCACATTGCTTAGCATTAGTTTAATCAGCATTATCTTTGTCACCACTCGAATTCCTAAATTGTTTTACGAATGGGAGCATGTACGTAAAACCTTAAACATCGTCTTCAGCATTACGCTATTGGTTATTCTGATTGCCGAATGGAGTGGTTACCATTTATTCGCTCTCTATCTGGTCCAAAACATAGCCGCTTCAATCGCGATTGTTCTTGCTGCTTGGCTACTACATATTCCCATCAAAAAAGGAATTCGCGCTTTAAAAAAACAGGAGACATTTCGCTATTATCTTGGCGTGCGTCGCCATAAAGAAATTCTGGAATTAACACTGTGTTACATCGCAGCCATGATGATTATCTGGGGCGGAGTAATCGTACTTCTGCTAAAAACGTGGATACCTTCAACCGCATATTTCAACCAAATAATGCGTGCGGTGATGGATGGTTTTACATTCGCAGGGTTGCGAATTATTCCAAGCCAGGTCTTGCTGGCATTAGTGGTATTTACTCTCTTGGCTTTAGCCAATCGCTGGCTGCAAAGTTATGTCAGTCGTCATAGCCGCTCCTACGTGGAAGAAGGTGCGCAGGTAGCCATTGCTACCATCATGGGTTATTCCGGTTTCGTGATTATTTTGATCATTGCCCTGGTCGTTGCCGGTGTTAATTTTACAGGACTTGCCATCATCGCTGGCGCGCTCTCTGTAGGCATAGGCTTCGGTCTGCAAAATATCGTTAATGATTTTATTTCCGGACTAATTTTATTGATTGAAGAGCCTATTAGACCAGGCGACAGAATTTATGTAGATAATATTGAGGGTTTTGTTAGAAGGGTGCGATTGCGTTCTACGCAAATTGTGACGCTTGATAATTCCGATGTATTTGTCCCTAATTCTAAAATTACCTCAACCAATCTTACCAATTACATGTTCAGAAACACGAAATGGCGTGTCATTTGCACGATTGGAATCGCCTATGGCTGCGATCTTGAATTAGCAAAGAAAACACTTCTGGAAGTGGCTACAGCACATAAAGAAGTCATACAAGAAGGTCCCGATGCACCTAAAGTACTCTTTAGAAAATTTAACGACAGTAGTTTGCAATTTGATTTACTGTGCATTATCAATGACGTCAACAATAAATATCGCATAGAAAGCGAATTAAATTTCGCCATCGCAGAAGCGTTCAAGAAGAAGCGAATCGATATTCCCTTTCCCCAACAAGACATTCACATTAAAGAATTACCTGAAGAAGTCACATTGGCAAAACGTGATAGTCCTGAAGAATAGCCATATCTGTTCCTACAATGGCCATATCCACAGCAACGCGGGCACTGCAACGCAAACTGTAATTAGTTCGAGCGGCAAGCCCAACCGCGGGTAATCGAAAAATTTATAACCGCCCGGACCCATCACCATCGTGTAATTATGATAGGCGATAGGTGTTAAAAACGAGCAGGATGCACCAATTGCAACCGCCATTAGAAATGTATCCACGTTTGCATGAGAACTTTCCGCAATACGTACAGCAATGGGAGCCATTACAAGCACCGTAGCAACATTATTCATAAAGTCAGATAGCAGCATCGTGACTATCAATATCGCTGTCAAGGCAAATATAGGTGAATATTGACCAGAAATACTCATGAAACCATCTGTAATAATTTTAGCGGCGCCCGTAGATTGCAATGCCTCACCAACAGGTATAAACGTGGCCAAAAATAAAAGCACAGGCCAGTCAATGCTTTGATACATCATTCTGGGTGACATCAAATTTGCCAGGATAAGGACCAAAACTGCAGCAGTAAATGCAATTTCGATGGGCAATACCTGCAGGGTGACCAGCACAATGGCGATAAAGAAAATAGCAATCGGCAAAATTCTTTTTCTGGTGACTTCAACATCTATTCCCCGTTCTACTAATGGCAGAAAGCCAAGACTCACGATAGTTTCTTGTAATGTTTCTACATTTCCCTGCAGCAATACGACATCGCCGGATGCAAAACGTATATCATTCAGATTCTGCCTAAATGATATACCCTTTCGCGAAAGGGCCAGCAGATTGAGTGCATACCTTGAGCGTAATTTCATCATTTTCGCAGATCGGCCAATCGCATCGGAATCAGGCGGCACGACGGCTTCCATAATCGCTATCTCTTTTGAAGACAATTCAGCGGATGAGATCGGTTTATCACCGACCAGTTTAAACTTGCCAGCCTTGACTACTTTTTCCAGACTTTCATGCGGGGCTTCAAAAATTAACACATCATCGATATGAATGTATTTCTTATTGGGGAATGAAAATTGTTTCTTACCATTTCGAGTAATAGCAATCAACTCGAATTCAGCTTCAATTTTTTTCTGCATCTCTTCTACCGTCTTACCTACAAAAGGCGAATCTTCGGGGACTTTAACCTCTATCATGTAATCTGATATCTGAAATAAATCTTCCGCCTTGGCGGCGCTGCGTCGGACGGGAATAAGTCGCCAGCCAAAAAAAATAATGAATAGAATACCTGCCAACGCAATCAGGATACCAACCGGCGTATAATCAAACATATTAAAATAGTCACCCGTTATTTTTTCTCTATAATAGGAAATAAGAATATTGGGTGGCGTGCCAATCAGTGTTGTTACCCCGCCAAACACGGATCCGAACGCAATGGGCATCAACACCAATGAGGGTGATTTGCCATTTTTGATAAAAGTTTGTATGGCGATAGGCATCATCAGCGCTAAGGCACCAACATTATTCATAAATGATGATAAAACCGCCGTTATCACGGTCAAGGTACCCACATGAATAAATGTGTTTTTGAACAGGAATTCTATTTTTCTGATCAGATAATCCAACAAACCGGATTGGCTGACGGCTTTGGTTAAAATCATTACGCATGCCACCGTGACAACGGCAGGATTGCTAAAGCCTGCAAACGCCTGGTTAAAAGGTACGATTCCAACAAATACCGCGATTATTAGTATCAAAAGCCCAACTACATCATAGCGCCAGTATTCTACGATAAATAAAATCATTGCCAAAATTAAAAGCGCGATAAGCAGGTAAGGTTGGTACATTATATCTTCCCCGCTCTATCTCTGGGTTTGCTAATCATCCTGCTTGCTCCGAAATAATAGTATGGGTATAGTGGTCTTTCGCAACACTTCTTCAGCAGTGCTCCCCAATATGAGGCGCTTCATACCCCGTCTGCCATGCGTTCCTATTACGATCAAACTTGCTCGCCATTTTTTGGCATCTTCAATAATTTCATCCGATACAGTACCTATCACAGCACTAAATTCTATCAATTTTTTCTCAGTTTTAACTTTTTTCTTTTCGGCAAGTTCAGCTGATTTTTTTAAAAGGTGCTCTGCGCTTTTTTGCATACTTTCTCGTAACGCATCAATATTGATTCCTTCACCGCCAACAGCATGAGTCGTGTAATTAACCACATGAACAATTCGCAGCTTCGCTTTTTGCTCTCTGGCTAATTCAATTGCCTTTTTCAATGCGAGTTTTGCTGTTTTGCTGTCATCCATCGTTACCAGGATACGCTTAAACATTTTTGTGCTTCCTTGTTTCTTGCGCTAACGGATTCCTGAAAAGTAATCGTGTGTTCCCTGTGCCGTCACTGCTTCCGCATACCTGCTCAGCGCATGAATATAGGCAGCGGTCCGCATTTCCGTTTTATGCTGTATCATCAGCTGGCAAACCTGATTAAATTCGCGTGTCATAATGGTATGTAACCGTTGATGCACTTCTTCCTCAGACCAGTAAAAACCCGACTTGTTCTGCACCCACTCAAAGTAACTTACTGTCACACCGCCGGCGTTAGCAAGAATATCCGGCACTACTAAAATGCCTTTTTTCTGCAACACAGGCTCTGCATCGAAAGTGGTAGGCCCATTAGCGATTTCTACTATGACATCTGCTTTAATTTTTGACGCATTCTGCTTAGTGATCTGGTTTTCAATAGCTGCGGGAATTAAGAGATCCACATCGAGTTCGAGTAATGCAGCATTCGTGATATGATCCACATCTTTTAACTGGCAAACCGAACGTTTACAATATCCCATATAGAGTTCTTCAGAATTTTCTTTAATGTGAATCAGCTCATCCACATCAAGCCCATCCGCATGGTAAACTCCACCGCTTGAGTCACTGACGGCTACTATTTTATACCCATCTTCATACAGCAATTTGGCAATATGTCTGCCTGCGTTTCCAAATCCCTGTATCGCAACCTTTGTCTCTTTTACTTTCCATTTCTTATCCTTCCTCAGCTCTTTAATGCAATAGTAAGCACCTCGCGCAGTCGCCCCTTTTCTTCCTTGGCTACCACCCAGGGGGATCGGTTTACCCGTAAT
Source organism: Aquicella lusitana (assembly GCF_902459475.1). Taxonomy (NCBI): domain Bacteria; kingdom Pseudomonadati; phylum Pseudomonadota; class Gammaproteobacteria; order Legionellales; family Coxiellaceae; genus Aquicella; species Aquicella lusitana. The sequence continues at coordinate 164,818 of NZ_LR699115.1, forward strand.
GACGGCGGGAGTAAATTGCCGTACGATAGTCGAATATTCATCCATCATCCAACCCATGATGATCTCATTCGTGTAAACATCCGGCGCAGGAATATCAATATCAGGACCAATAAAATCCGCGATCCTTTCTATGTAGCTGCGGCTGACTCGTTCCACTTCCATACGCGACAGTTGCTTGGGATCAAGGCAAATACCGCCTTTTGCTCCGCCGAATGGAATACCAACGACCGCACATTTAATAGTCATCCAGAATGCTAATGTTTTAATTTCTTCTAATCCAAGATTAGGATGATAGCGAATTCCGCCTTTTGTGGGCCCGCGAATATCATTATGATGAACCCGATAGCCTTTAAAAATACGTAACTGGCCGTTATCCATGCGTACTGGAAAAGCGACTTCAAGGCAGGCTTTGGGGTGCTTTAATTTTTCTACTGCTTCAGCATCGATCCTGACATAAGCAGCAGCCTTATCGAGACGTTTTAATGCATCCTGGTACATTGTCATGTGACTGGAATTCCCGTTTCCATTCTTCATTATACAGGAAATAATCCATGCGAAGAGGAAAATAAAGCATCGTTATTTATCGACGACAAAGCTTATTGCATTGATTGAATCTGCGTAAAAATGCTAACGTATATAATATCCCTGCACGGAGTGATGTCGCTATTATGCCCCACTATAAAGCTCCTTCTCCTGCGTCCCTGTCTGCCCGGCTAGTAAAAATTCCCGCTCAAAGCTATTTACGCGACTGGATTTATGGCGGCATTGATGGGACAGTGACAACCTTTGCCGTTGTCTCAGGGGTGGTGGGCGGCCAGCTCTCGCCACTGGTTATTTTAATATTGGGCTTTGCCAATCTTCTCGCTGATGGATTCTCCATGGCAGCAAGCAATTACTTGGGAACCAAGTCGGAATCTGAACAATATCAGCATTATAAGGCAATAGAATCCAACAACATTGAAACAGCACCGCAAGTTAAAAAAAATGATATAAAAGAAATTTTTTCCAGCAAAGGAGTAGAAGGCAACACGCTCGACAAGGTAACCGACGCTATCACCGCCAATAAATCACTATGGATCGATACCTTATTGAGGGAACAGTATGGATTACCCATGGCCATCCGGTCTCCCTATAAGGCCGCACTCTATACATTTTGTGCTTTTGTTCTGTTTGGTCTGGTACCTTTACTGCCTTATGTCTTCAGTATTGCCAGTCCTTTTTTCTGGTCGTGTCTGTTAACGGGTGTCGTATTTTTTGTGATTGGTTCAGTCAAAAGCCACTGGTCGCTTCACTCCTGGCTACACTCCGGTGTTGAAACACTGGCGATAGGCGCCATTACTGCATTCCTGGCCTATATCATCGGCTGGCTGCTACGGGTATATTTGACAACATGAAATATGTTTATCAGGGCGCCAAACGCATGATTTTCCACCGCTGGTTCTCGAGAATATAAAGCAGCCTGTCATGCGCCCGCCAATCTCGACTCTGAAAAAATTCATACTCAAAAGGAACCAGCGCATATCCACCCCAATAGTCCGGGCAGGGAATAACTCGTCCCGAAAATTTTTTTTCCGCTTCATTGAATTTTGTATTTAATTCTTCCCGGTTAGCCAAAACTGTACTTTGAATCCAGGCCTGTGCGCCTAACTGGGTTTCCCTAGGTCGTGTAGCAAAATAGGATTCGCTTTTACTTCGTTCCACTTTTTTTACCTTTCCGCGAATTCTGACCTGCCGCGCAGTATGGGGCCAATAAAAATTCAGCGCGGCCGCATTATGTTTGGAAAGTTGCTTAGCTTTTTTGCTTTCATAATTGGTATAAAAAATAAAACAATGACTTTCCAGTTCCTTAAGCAAAACGACTCGCGCATCCGGCTCCCCCTTCTCATCCACTGTTGCCAACACCATGGCATTGGCCGGATAGGGTTCAAATTGCAGTGCTTCATTAAACCAGATAACAAATTGCTCAAACGGATCTGCTTTTGCATCTTTCTTGCGAAGCGCCTGGTGACGAGGATTAGATTTTATATTCATTATCTTCCGGTTCAAATCGGCCAAATCCATTTGTTTCCCCCTAACTATTTTGTTTTTTATGACAGCGAGTTAAATTTTCGCACGATGCGCAGCCATAATGAAATACTTATCTGTAGAGCATCGCCCAAGGAATATTTTGTCCTTAATAACCCAAAATTTTGATATGCTATTTCAGAAAGGAGCAACAAGAAGCATTGCATCTGCATCCATTAATAAGGAAGTTAGCATGAGCAAAGAAGCTTATCATCATCTGGTCAATCTCCTGACAAACACTGTTAAACCACTTTCGATGAAAGATCGCTACGCATCCTTGCTCGAAAAAATTGGCGACTCACGCTTTGTCTTGATTGGTGAAGCTTCTCACGGGACACATGAGTTTTATCAAGCCCGCATCGACATCACAAAAGAACTTATCAAGGAAAAAGATTTTATGGCTGTCGCTATCGAAGGCGACTGGCCAGATGCCTATCGCATCCATCGCTATTTGCAGGGAGCCGGCAGTAAAGAGAATTGTGACGAAGCCCTAAGCGGCTTCAAGCGGTTTCCACGATGGATGTGGCGCAACAAAACAATCCCGCCTTTCCTCAAATGGCTACGCACACATAACGATCATTTGGCTTCAATAGATCACAAAGTCGGCTTTTATGGTCTCGACCTATACAGCTTATACACTTCCATACAGGCTGTCATTACCTACCTGGCAAAAGTGGATCCGGAAGCAGCCGAGCGCGCACGATTACGTTACGCTTGCTTTGATCATGTCAAACCTGATCCACAAACCTATGGCTATCTCACCAGCTCAGGCATAAAAAAAGGATGCCAAAAGGAAGCCATTGAACAAATCATCGAATTGCAGCACCATGCATTTGATTATGTAAAACAGGATGAGCTGTCCGCCGCAGATGAATTTTTCTATGCGTCACAAAATGCGCGGTTGATTAAAAATGCTGAGACTTATTATCGTACCATGTTCGAAGGCCACGTCGCTTCCTGGAACGTGCGTGACCAGCATATGGCAGAAACACTCACCGTGCTTGCGGACCATCTCGAAAATCGCTTTAACAAGCCTGCCAAAATTATTGTATGGGCACACAATTCTCATATAGGTGATGCCCGCGCTACCGAAATGGGTGAACAAGGCGAAATGAACCTTGGGCAATTCGTGCGGGAACAACATCTCGAGGTTTATTCTATTGGCTTTTCCACTTATGAAGGATTTGTCACTGCAGCATCCGATTGGGACGGAAAAGAAGAATCTAAGCGCATCAATCCAGGTCTTGAAGGAAGTTACGAAACATTATTTCATGATGTCGGACAGGACGCTTTTCAACTTGACCTGCGAGGTAACCAAGAGCTTGAGCACTACCTGCATCTTCCTCGACTGCAACGCGCTATTGGCGTTATTTACCGGCCAGAAAGTGAGCGCACCAGTCATTATTTTTTTACTCGACTGCCTTATCAATTTGATACACTGATTCACTTCGATAAAACAACAGCAGTAGAACCCATAGACGCGACTGAGCAAGCATGAAATCAGAAAAAAAGCGATTCTATTTTTTATTATTAACCGCATCAGCACTAGCTGCCGTCAATCTATCTGAGACAGAAATTATTGATCGCGCTATCAACACTGATAAAATATCCGAAGCGACGACGGTGGTAAAAAAGAATAGCGATCTGTATTTTTTAAACGATAAAAAAGAAAAGAAACATTCTGCTCACAATGAACCTGGACCGTAATTATTGATCGTTAATACTGAAAGCCACATGCAAAAAATAGCTTCAAAAAACCCCATCTCTAAGGCCCACCATCAAGTACTAAACTAATCTATACTAGTAGGGAGAAACAACACTGACTGGCGTAATTTAATCCTTTGTTTTACAAAGAGAAATAATATGAATGCCAGAGAAGAATACGACCAAGATTTCATCATTGACATCATGAATGCAATAAGCACTTCCGATTCACAGGTAAGTGAATCCGGCGTGTGCGCAGGCATCGGCATGCTTGCGGTTCAGGCATTTTTAGCCGGTGAAATTCATGCATTCTCCCAGCGTATGGATAAATTGTACCGATTATGGATGGCCTTCGGTGGTAATAGCTATTTAGGATTTGACAAGGACGCTTTCAAAGAAAAAATTGAAGCCCTTCAAAAACAATTAGCAGATGAAAGTAAAAAAACACGGAAAATTAAAAATGTTAACACTAAAAATGTTGTCGATGACTTGGAATCTATTGATTTTGAATTCGATTATTATGAAATTCCTTCAGATATTGATAATCAAGATATTATTGACATGCTGGCAACACATAACATTATCTATTTATACCAATACCCAGAACGCTGTTTGGAAATATTCGGTGAAAAATTAACACAAAATAACCTTCAGAAAATTTCAACGATTGCCGGCTCTTTAAAATTGGATAAAATAGCGAAGACGCATCAATCCATCCATCAGGATAAAGCAGTTGCTGAAGCAGATGTTTTAATACCAGATAGCTGGTCTGGCATGTATACCCAGGATGAGCTATTCAAATATTGTTCGTCTTTGACTCAAGCAGCACAAAAAAATAATGAAGCATTTTCTGTTGTTTTAGAAAGCATTGTACATCGAATTGTTATTTGCTATGAGAATGGTGCGTGGTTGTTTATTAATCCCAGCAGTCTACCAGTCAAGACAATAACGTCCGCCAATGAATTGGCGTTAGAAATTAATAATGCGTTAGTTGACATCGACCTGCATAGAAGATTAGGAAAAGATAACTCCGTAACGGGATTTAGTACGACGATTTGTACGACACCTGATAAAAAACCGGCCATTGAATCCATGTTGAAAGATCTCAAATCTTCTCCATCCTATCTTGAAACGCATACCATAACACGCCATAAAGCTCAGCTTGAAAACTGGTACCGCAGCGAGAAAGGTGAAATTAAAAAAAATACATTATTACGCATGGCCGCGATAAATGGGCATACCGATACGGTTGATAATATTCTGTCTGAATTAAAACTGATTCCCGAAGCAGATTTGCTTTTTGCCTCAACAGCGTGCCATGGCGACAGTAAGATGCTGCACCTTTTCTCCTCGTTTGCGGACAAAGTGGATGAAGAAACCTTCTATGAATTGGCGAGAATAGCCGCACAGTATGGAAATACTTCTGTCCTTAGTGAAATGCTGATGAAAAACGAAAAGCGTTTTGATGAATTTTCCTGGATGATCGCAAGCACTGCCATTGATCATCAGCAGGAAAAGGTCATCCAATTCCTGACAAGCAAAAAGAAACTGGTTTTTGATCATGGAGGTGGATTAACGCTTGCTCTTCATGCCGTTAAAAAAGGGGACATAGACATGCTTGCTGTATTGGATAGAGCTACCAATTTTATTAAGAGTGACCGCTATTTCTGGGACACGGCCTTATGGGCTGCTAAAGAAAAACAATTTGCTGTGCTTGATTTTTTAGGCAACTATCGTCCTCAGGTTCTGGATTATAAAAAAGTCTCTCCGGAAGAAATCAAGTCTTTTTTAAAGGCATTGCGCGCGAAAGAAAAGACAAATGAAAAAACTCAAGAGACAAGTTCTCCTTCAATTGATCCTCTCGCTGAAAAGAATAAGATCATAAACCTGGTTAATCAGGCCAATATGACAAAGGAAAAATTGTTTAAAGTCATTCAGGATTCCCCGCTTTCTGCCATAGCTAAAATTCATCTTTATCAGGAAATATTGGATGACAAAGACAGTATTTTGGGAAAATTCTTTCGAGTAAAACGCGGTGGTTTCTTTTCGCCACCGGCGAGACTCGGCAAAGGCATGCTAAAAATTATTCAAGAAGAAAAAGAATCCTTGGAAAAGCTAATGCATCATACGCCAGAAACGAAAATTAAAAGTACAAATTAGCTTCGCTCTCCCTCCCCTATCTCCAGGTTCATTCTGATAAAAATAACAGACATTAAATCCTTCAGGGTAATGATGCCGTACAGTTTGCCGGCTTTTGTTACAATCAAGCGTCCATTATTTTGCGCAGACATCAACTGAAGCACACGGATGACTTTAGTGTCCGCATCTATCACATTTTCAGATGGACAAGTCTGCATGATTTCTCGCACACGCAAAGAAGGCCATTTTTCCTTTTGAGTCTGCTTGATATCATTAAATGAAATACTGCCAACCAGCTTTTCATCCTCCATGACAGGATAGAGTTTGTGGTAATATTTATAAAAATAATCGTCAACGAGCGCTTGCAATGTAATATTGGCATTCACCGCAACAGGATCTGTTTTGACGTATTTTCGTATGGATTCATTGCCAAAAAGTTCCCTGATGAGTAATTCCTGATAAGACGTTTTGGAAAGATATTGAAGAAAGAAGCCGAGCAAAAACATCCACAGACCGGAAATAAAAGCACCCTGGATCACCAGGAGCAGTCCGAATAAAATCATACCGAATCCAAATCCCGCCCCGGCTCTTGCAGCCACCTGGGTTGCCCAGCGCAAATCATCTTTCCACCACCAGAGAAACGACCGAAGTACGCGACCGCCGTCCAGCGGAAAGGCGGGAAGAAGATTAAAGATACCAACGATAATGTTAATAAGCCCCAAATAACGTATGATTCCATTGGCTTCATCGGGCCAATTGGCGAGCGTGCCCGCACGAAAAAGAATGTAAAGCAGAATACCAATCACAATACTAAAAGCAGGCCCTGCAATCGCCATCATAAATTCCGCTTTGGGGCTAGGCGGCATTTCGCGCATCTCCGCAACACCACCAAAGATAAACAGCTTAATACCTGCAATAGGCAAACCATAATGACGGCCCACCAGCGAATGACAAAGCTCATGGAAAATAATAGAAAGAAAAAGCCCGATAGCGCCAATGATTCCCATAGTCCAATAAGTACTCGTATCCAGATCCGGGTAATTGAATGGAAAATAACTGACGGAGAGCGACCAGGCAACGAGGATCGCCAGAAAAAACCATGACCAGTCGAGTCTCACTTCAAAGCCAAAAAGGCTAAATAAATAGAGCCCGGATTTTTCCATACTGTGTGGTTTCATTTTCATTCCTTGAGCAGCGAAACGTCTGCTATGCTCTCTCTCGCTGACGTCAGGCGTAAAAAGTATCGATCGCTTTTAATATAGCATGGTTCAGTTTGAAACAGTCTGCATATTCGATGTTCGCCGGCTCTTTTGGAAGTAAGTGTTCAAATTGATAATGCATATAATATATTGTAATATCCCCTCAAGTAAGGATTTGCCTAAAAAATAACCATATTTTAGGCAAAGGTGAATATTTTTCATTCGTTCGTTTATTTTAACGATTTCGTTAGCAATAGTTAGTCCGAAATAATACTGGAAGGAAAATAGCGATGTTCCATAAAGCAGTTAATCATCGTCAAACACATCTAAAAGCAAAGGTGACTATTAAGCGTGATGTTGAAAATAACACAGATACTGTTACCAAAATGATTTATCAGATCACAGGAACGCTCTCTAATTACATTAGCGGCGCGCACAATACTTATACCATCGCGATGAAGCATGATGGGGGAAGAGATCCAAACGCATTTCATCATTTTCTTAAAGAAGAATATGCAAAATTCCCCAAAGATAAAGTTAAGGTATTGATACTCCCAATTTTATCGCCTTCCATGACACAGGTATATCAGCGTGTTGTTGCTATTGGTAATCCCGTTATTTTAAATGAGTTACGCAAGATCCCCCGTACTGAAACCGTTTCTCCTGCTTATTATGATGAACACCCCGAGTCTCCTAAAATTGGCGGTGGAAGAGCCTTTGATTCTGTATTGGAAGCGATAGGCATGGGCGTTTTAAGCGCAGAACATTCTATTCATACGGCATTCACTCACCAAATGATTTCAACTTTGACAATTAAATCCATTGAAGGTGGTGAGACATGGTATAAAGACAACCCCTTTAAGCAGCGCTTTGTAAGTATTGTGAAAGAAGAAATAAACCAATTGATGGAGAAAATAAGAAAAGCGGAAAATCAAAATGAAACTATCCAGCTTGATTTCCGATTTTTTGCCTTAAAAATTTTTCTAAGAGGATTTTATCCTGAAGCGACTTGGGAAGATCAATGGATTCACCGTTTATCCCAAACCATTGAGGAAATTTCTGACGCAGCTTTTCGGTGCATTACCAATCCATACGCAAACCTTGCGCAGCTTCGGGAATCGGCCAAGACTAAACTTGATCCATTTATTGATTTAATCATGAAGGAAAACCAAGCATTTTATCTGAGTGATGAATATATTAAAAAAACAGATGCAGAGACAATAAGACAAATTATCATCTCATTGCTTTTTGCTGGCGGGGATAATATCAAAAAATTCTTGGATCACGTGCTGGTCGAATTCGGGAATGATGAAATTCGCAGCAAGTATTTACAGAAAAACTTAAGCAAGGAAGACCTTCATGTGCTGGTGATGGAAATTGGGAGACGTTATACAACCATCTATGCTCAACCTGGAAAAGCATTGGAAGATTTTATTATTGAATATGAAAAAGGGGACATAAAAGAAAAATTTTTCATCAAGGCGGGTGACGAGCTTCACTACACTACGTGGGAAGCGAATATGGATACAACGGAATGGGGTGAAACCGCCAAAGAATTTAATCCTGAAGAACATCAAAAACACTATGATATCTTAAACCCGCTAGCCACATTTGGTTCCGGATCAAGGATATGCCGCGGGAAATCAATCACCTTGGCGATTATCGAGCACTTTGTTGCTAAGGCAGTTGAAGAGTTTACGTGGGAGGCTCGGGTTGATGGCAAAAAGAATCATCATCCTACCGAATTTAATTTCAATCATGGTATTAAAGGTGAAATTCAATATACTTTTATTAAAAGACAGAGGCTAATGCACTCTCCTGTTTCAGAACGGATGGAAGAAAGCACCGTGCAATCTGACATTGATAATGCCTCCGTTGTTCCAGTGAGTTTGTTCCGCTTTCCAAAATCGCAACCCACTTCTAATGTCAGGCAGAATGTTATCGAGATAATAAGTGTACCAGGGTTACATTAAAGGTAATTTTACCGCCGCTGTTGCTAAGGATGACCCATGCTATCCCATCCAATGAAAATCATTGGCGCCAGTCTGCTCATCGTAGCGCTGGCGGTGGTGTTTGCATTTCATCATTTCCGGCCCTCAAGCCCATCCATGCGTCTGGATAAAACAACGTTCAATCGCCTGCATGGTTGGAATCAGGATAATTTAGCCCTGGCGTTTACTGCCTTTAAACAATCATGTACTGAAATTTTAAAACGACAACCTGACCAACCTTTTGGACCTCCGCAAGCGGCGTCGGTTCGTGACTGGCAAACCATCTGTTACGCAGCAAATCGCTTAAAAACGATTAACATGATCACAGCGCGTCAATTCTTCGAAAACTGGTTTGAACCTTATCTTGTCAAAAACGGCTCCTCCACTCAGGGATTATTTACCGGTTATTACTTACCCTTGTTATTCGTGAACTTGCAAAAAAACGGACAATATACAGTCCCAATCTATGGGTTGCCAAACGACCTGGTGCAGGTCAATTTGGGTGAATTTCAGCCTGCATTTAAAGGGAAATCCATTGTAGGGCAATTAAAAAATCATCGCTTGCGCCCCTATCCTGACCGGCAAGCTATTGAAACCGGCGCCATCGATGGAAAAGCGAAAGTTCTGTTTTGGAGCAATAACGCCATTGACGTTTTCTTCGCTCAGATACAGGGATCTGCAATGGTACAACTACCTAATCACCAGCAATTATTGATTGGTTACGCAGGCCATAATGGTCGCCCTTACACGGCAATCGGGTCAGTCTTAGTTGCAAATCATGCACTGGATAAGCAACATCTTTCCATGGATGCCATTCGCGCCTGGCTGACAGAGCATCCTGATCAAACCCAACCCGTCTTAAATCACAATGCTTCTTATGTATTTTTCAAGGTGCTAAAAGGTCATGACCCGCTCGGGACTGAACATGTACCTTTGACAACAGGGCGTTCACTCGCTGTTGATAAGCGATACCTCCCCTTAGGCGCCCCTATCTGGCTCGAGACAGATAGGCCGCTTTATCCATCTAAAGAGGCAACCGTCCCTTTGCGGCAACTGTTCATTGCCCAGGATACAGGAGGCGCCATCAATGGCATCGTACGAGGCGATGTTTACTGGGGCGCGGGTGAGAAAGCAGCTTTTGTTGCCGGTCACATGAAGAGTATTGGACAGTATTGGATATTACTACCAAAGAAACTCTCTAAGTAATAACCCTAAGTAGGCAATGACCCTACTTTCCCTTAAAATAAAAGGTTGTTAACACCATGCTTTGTCATTCATCATATCGAACAGGGTGGATAGCACATGGAAGATCGGGTCCAATAGCTAACGGAGGTTCTTATGCGAAGCGTTTTAACTAACTTTTTCCTTCTAATCTTGTGTATCAGTATGGCAGCATGTTCAACCAATACTCGTGAACAAAACACTGGTATCGGCGCTGTGACTGGCGCAGTCGTAGGCGGCCTTGCTGGCAGCGCGATTGGTTCAGGTACAGGACAGGTAGTAGCCATTGGAGCAGGCGCAATTGTGGGTGCTTTAGTCGGCGGCGCAATTGGACATTCCATGGACAGCTCAGACAATATGAGAGCAACCAATGCGATGGAAAATAATCCAACCAACAAATCCACGCACTGGAGAAACAAAAAATCCGGCACACGCTATACCGTCACACCCGTTAGCGGAAGAATGACTGTAAACGGCAATCCTAACTGCCGCAAATATCGTACTTCTGCGATTATTGATGGCAAGAGAAAAACAGTTTATGGCGTTGCTTGCCGTCAGGCAGATGGTTCATGGCAAACAGTAAGAACCTGATTGTTATTCCCGCACAATCAGCGTCTGAGATTTTCAGACGCTGATTAAGGGAACTTCACTCTACACCCCGCTTAACCATCCCGCTTCTATTAACTCTGTTGAATACCGGCAACAATCCAGCGCGAACTTTTCATATCTTTCTGGAAATGCCAAATTTCATTGAATGCAAGCGCAGGTTCATTGCTATCTTCACGGATCATTCCAGAGAAGCGTACGCTGGCTACTGGTATTTTTTCTTCGCGATCAAACAGAATGGTAGACTCAGTAGCGGTATCGAGTAATACGGCATCTAATGTCACTACTTCGGTAAAATTTTCTGCATTTCCGCGCTCATGTAATTGCAATTGAATTTCTGCAAATGCTTCGGGCGTGGTTAATTCTCTTATCAACCTTGTATTCTTCTGATCATAGGCCGCCTGTAATTGAATAAACTGCGCTTTGACATCACGCAAAAAAGTTTGTGAATCAAAATCGGCAGGAAAAGCGCCTGACCCAGCCACCTGGCTGGCAGGATGGGATGCATTATATAAGTAGTGATTTTTAAACGCAGTATTATAGGCTCCTGATTGTGCCATGGCTTGTTTGCGCTGGCGCCATAGACTCACCAACAATAAAACCGCACCCGCGACAAGCAGCCAGGCGATGATACCGCTTGCCAGGCCATTACTCATAAACAGATACGCCAGCAAGCCGCCCAACGCTAGTCCCGCCAGACGATTCACCCAAGGATTCGATAAGCCACTGCGTTGTGGTGTGCCAAATGAGCGAGTAGGATTGCTAATGGATCGGGACATGCCAAAGCTCCTTCCTCCGCCAAATCGTTTAGCCTGGGCATCATGCATCACAAGCCCAAGCGTCAGCAGCACCATACACAGAATTGAAATAAATTTACGCATCATGATTACCTCATTATTAAAAAATCAACTAAACGCCTATCACACCCGTTTTTCTCGCATACCCATGTTTTAAAAGAAGCAGATATTGCTGGAAATCTTTATTGTGCATTTTCCGGTTTGGCCAATCTTTTTAATCCATAAACATCCCTGAAAAGAATACCCATCACATTAAAACCCATGGGAATTGTCCAAATCAGGCCAATGCCAAACGGTATCATGCTAATAAAAGTAAGGATGACAATAATCAGGTAGCATACGATCACTTCCAGCCAATATTGTCCCATTTTGTCAAAAGCACTTTTGACGGCGGACAGCGTATCGATTTGCTTTGTAACGATAAGTGGTAAAGCAAATACGAGCATGGGTAGCGTTAAAAAAAGAAAAATAAGAAAAGTCACTAAATGAAGCAGCACACCAATAAATCCATGCGGTAAAGCCAGATTGGTAATAGCTACATACAACAGAATAAGCGGCAGCCAGAGCAAAAATAAATAAAACAATTTATCTTTTACCTTCAGACATTGAGAGAATATCAACAATAGGTTCACGGAAAGTCCGACCGATTGCCGCACACCCACCATGGCTGATACGGCTAGCACATACCAAAACAAGCTAAGTTCAAAGCAAGCCACAATCAGTGAAAGCACAAGTGATAAGGTACCCTCCCAAAAATAAGCAAAGGACGTGATCGTAAAAGTCAACAGAAGCGATCCGCCTGACATGATGAGCGAAAGGATAAATATAGGCATTTTCACACCCGTTACAAGCGCCCATGCTTCGCTGATGACATGACTGATAGTTAATTTTTTAGGCGCAGACGGTGGCGCTGTGTCATGACTAGCGCTCATAGTATTATCTCGCCACTGGCAAAAATGTCATAGATCAGTCGATAAAGCATTTTGCTGGCCATATGCTCTCGTTCGCTTAATGAAAACTTAAATAGTAGCACTTTCTTCGCTATTTTTAAGCAGAACGGCAAAAAAATATTGACACCCACTCCTCCCGCTTGATAAATTTATTTACAGTTAACGAAGGTATTTTGCAATGATTGACCATCAAAACAGGCTCCAACAGACCTCAAAACGGTATGCATGCCGTTTAGCTGTGCCTGGTCATCATGTTGCTGCATCCGCATATTTATCTACTCCTGCTTTACAAGACAACCTCCTTCTTCTTAGCCTTAGTTGCCTGTCTTAGCGGCTATTTACTTTGTTTTGCAACGCTAAGACAGGCGCCGGGTGAGATGCAAGACAACGGCTATGTGTGTACTTTGTCAGAGGTATAAGAATCATGAAGTTTCAGCGTGCAATCGGACCATTTGCTCTTTTATTTGCGGGTATCAGTAGTGTCATCGGCTCAGGCTGGCTATTTGGGCCACTCTTCGCGGCGCAGATCGCAGGGCCTGCTGCTGTTTTATCATGGATTATCGGCGGCATCCTCATGATTATTATTGCACTCACCTTTGCCGAGCTGGGTAGCGCCTTTCCGGTTGCGGGTGGCATGATTCAATTTGCCCAGTATAGCCACGGCCCGCTTGTCAGCTTTATGATCGGATGGATGGTCTGGATCTCAAGTGTTGCAGTTGCGCCCGTGGAAACACTGGGGCTAATACAATATGCAGCCAATTATATTCCCCCACTGATGACAAAAACCGGCGAAGCCCGCGTTCTATCAACCATAGGGATTGCAGCTGCAGCAGCCATCATGTTTCTGATGTGTGTATTGAATTATTATGGCGCGCGCTTCTTCAGCCGCTCAAACAATATCATTACCAGCATCAAGCTCATAGTTCCCATTGCAACCATTATTTTACTCATCAGCGCTGATTTCCATAGCGCAAATTTTTATGCAACTCCAGGTGGTTTTACGCCTTTAGGCTGGCATGGCGTTTTTGCCGCACTGCCCTTGGGCGGCGTCATCTACTCATTCATCGGATCGAATACCGTACTGCAATTAGCCGGTGAAACCAAAAACCCACAGCGCAGCATTCCGCTGGCGCTGATTGGCTCAATGCTATTTTGCACCCTTTTGTATGCACTGTTACAAATTGCCTTTGTCGGCGCTGTGACACCTGCGGCACTCGTCTCAGGCTGGCATAACTTGCATTACACTGGTGACAGCGGGCCCTTTTCTGGGATGATGGCTGCACTCGGCCTTGGCTGGTTTGTAATGATTATCTATGCTGATGCGCTGATTTCACCTTTTGGCACTGGCTTTGTCTTTACCGCATCCACAGCGCGCGTGGGATATGGTTTAAGCAGTATCGGATTTTTGCCCGCGGCATTAAAAAAACTGACAAAAAACGGTGTGCCCCTGCGCAGCATCATACTGAACTATGCCGTGGGACTATTATTATTTTTACCTTTCCCCGGTTGGCAAAAACTGGTGAGCTTTATTATCTCCTGCTTTATTGTTTCTTATATTATCGGCCCCATTGCACTGGTAGGCTTGCGCAAAACCCAGCCGGACGCACCTCGTCCCTTTATGCTGCCTTATGCCAATACGATCGCTCTGGTCGCCTTTTACATTTGCAATTTATTAATCTTCTGGACAGGTTGGCAAACGGTATACCGCATGATGATCGCGTTAAGTCTGGGAGTCGTCTTTTTTTCTATTTATTGTTTACGTCAAAAAAATAATATTTGGGCCAAACAATGGCGCGCCGCGTGGTGGATCCTGCCCTATTTCTCCGCTCTAACCCTGATTTCCTATTTGGGAAGCTTTGGGGAAGGCAAAAATGTGATTTCTTTTGGCATGGATTTCATTGTCATTGCTTTATTAACCTGCGTAGTATTTTATATGGCATTAAAAGCGGGCGATAAAGCGCCTCATCATGCAAGCTTCCCGCTAACAGAAGGACATAATATTGCTATAGAAGCCTCATAAACTCTCTATCCTCTGCAACAGTTGTTCTTACTGTTGCAGAGATTCTTCGTGCTTGCACAGGGATAGTACTTAATAATTCCTTAATGTTAAAACCGTATGCTCTCTCCCATATTAACGAAATGTCTTCATGATCGATCAGCATAGAGGATGCATCCATGTTTTTTCTCAGCTTCTTTTTTAAAAAGAATGAATCGGTTAAAACGGTTTCCAGTGTGAACAGCTCATGGGTGCGGACGCGCTATCAAAATAACTCTAACAATCCGATCAGTTTTATGGCAAATGAAGTTGAGTACAGGAAATTAAAAGCAAAAGGCGGCTTTGCTGTCAAAGGTGACGAAGATACAGTATACAAAAAAGGGACAACAAGCGTTTTAAAGCGCTATCTGGATAGCAGCACGGGAAATGCTATTTTAGCTAAAAGTTTCAAAATTAAAAAACCCAAATCATCTCAAGGCAAAAAAGAAATAGCCAGAATAAAAGATGAAGCAGAAAAAATGATGGCGCTCAATCTGGCGTACGATTATCTGGAAAGAAAAACAGGAAAAAGCAGTAAAGCGATTGATATCATTCTACCTTACTTTGAAGGTGAAGACCTTTTTGACTTCATTGACCACTTTCAGGATATAGAGAAACCCACACTAGTCCAAGTAATTGAACTTTTTCGTCATGCAGTGGATACCATGGATGAGCTTCAATTACTGCATGACAGCGGGTGGATACATTTCGATGTGAAGCCTGAAAATATTTATATCGATAAAAAAAATCATCGAATTCGCCTTATTGATCCTGAGAAAGCTCTGCGCAAAGAATACCTTAACCAGATTAAAGCGACTGAAATTGCCGGCACAATTGAATACATCGCGCCCGAATTTTTTACCCAACGATATATTAAAAACGGTGAAGCAGCTGATATATATTCATTCGGCATGGTGCTAGCTGCCATGTTTGGCTTAATGCAAGCAAAAGGTACACATCATGGATGCAAAGTAGATTTTCATTTTGATAGAGAGAATGAAAAGTACGCCCTGGCTCAATTAAAAGGATTTTATCTTACTCGAGATCAGCGAAAGAGTATTTACTCACTGATCTATGATATGACAGCGACCAATCCGGAAGAGAGGATCAGCCTGAAGGAAGCTAAAATCAGACTCGAACCACTTCTCGTTGCACTCCAAGCTAAGCTTGAAAAGCCAAATCCGGATGATGCAAAAAATGATAATGCAGAATCCGTTCCCACCCTCACTTTGGGTAAACCCAGATTTTAGTTATCAAATACGGTGTATTAATCCAAAAATAAAACACCCTCTTTGTACAGAATCGCCTTTCCATACAATCGGATATGATCAGAATGCAACTCACAGCGCACCTCACCGCCGCGCTGCGAAAGCTGTCGGGCTTGAAATTGTGTTTTATTTAATTGTCTTGCCCAGTAAGGAACTAAAAGACAATAAGACGAGCCAGTAACAGGATCTTCCGAAATAGCTTTCCCGGGATAAAATACCCGCGAAACAAAATCAACCGTTTTACCCGGCGCCGTTACTATAATGCCGCGATGGGCCAGTTGCTTTAGTAGCGACAAATCAGGCTTCAACTGCCTGACATCCTCTTCTGTTTCAAGCACTGCGAGCAGCCGCTCTTTGTTAAATTGATGGGTTTCTTTAGGCTTCATACCCAATCCCTCGACCAAAATAGCAGGAAGTTCGCAGGCGACTGTATTTTTTACCGGAAAATTCAGCACAATTTCTGTCTGATGTCGACTAATACGAAGCAAACCAGCGGAGCGATGGTAAAAATTGACTTCCTGCCAGTCGGGCTCAATGAGATTGAATACCGCAAACCCCGAAGCCAGTGTGCCATGTCCGCAAAGGTCTATTTCGTATTCGGGCGCAAACCAGCGAATATCAAACCCGTCTTGTGTGCGCACAAGAAAAGCGGTCGCAGGTAAATTGTTTTCTGCTGCGATTTTTTGCAGCACTTCTTCAGGCAGCCACGCTTCCAGCACACAAACCATGGCTGGATTGCCGGAAAATAGTTTGTCCGTAAAAGCATCGATATGATAAGCATTTATCTTCAAGGATACTTCCTCTAAAGACTCTATTTTTCGCCATGTTATAATATACAATGCGGTTACGCCAATTTATTTTCCATCTTCAGCCCGATTAACAGATCCCTATTAAATTCCACACCGGCAAGACACTGGCCGTTTTGCAAAACAGGAAAATATTTTATTGGCATTTTTGCCCGCAACAAGAGTAGAATCATCGGGCAATTAAATTGCCAGAAGTGAATATCTAAAATCAATAGCGAGATGCACTATGCTAAGGAAGCTCATATTATTATTTTGTGGACTTTGCTGGCTTACCGCCGCAACAGCTCAAACTAAAACTACTTTTGCTTATAGCTACGTCACTCTTACTAACAATACCAGTGACAGTATTCAAGTTCAAACCACGCTTTCAACCCAGGATACCGACTTTAAACGCGGGAAAGATTGGGATGGAGAAACGCTGACTTTAGCGCCTTATGAAACCAAACAGGTATTATGGTTTAGCCGCAATACAGATGTAAAAGCGGATCAACACTATCGCTTTGACCTAACCGCAAGCCACGCTGGCTATCCTGCTGATGCGGTACGAATCAGTTTTTTTGAAAAAGGGAAAAGTGTTTTTGGCTCGGAAATATCCGAGGAACTTGCGCTTCCAAACCAATCTGCACGACCCTTACTAAAGCAAAGTAACTTTGAACAGATAACAAGTACCTTTTGGGGAAACGCATTCACCCTTTATGCTCGAAGCTGGCTCCCCCTGGGAAATCTCTACAGTAATTTCCACTTTGTGATTGATCGTCCGGAAAATATCAACTTTGATACTGCTTCCAATCAGAAAATTAGTATTTTAACTTACAATACGCAGCTGATGCCGTTTTATGCAGGAGCAGTGGACGATCTTAACCAGCCAGGCACGCGCGCAGTAGACATACCTGCTAAGATTAAACAATATGATGTTGTGATTTTGGAAGAATTATTTGATAGGAACCATCGAAATACCATTATTGATAAAATGCAGCCTTATTACCCTTATCATACCAATGTCGTAGGTCATGATACTTCGAAGGCTCTCACAGGTGGTGTCATGATTTTCAGCAAATGGCCCATCCTTAAGGAAGACCAGATTGTCTATTATGCAAGCGAAGGCCTTGACAGCCTTGCTGCAAAAGGCGCTGTTTACGCAGCCATTAACAAAAATGGCAAAGTCTATCACATCCTCGGCACACACTTGCAAGCTGATGGCAAGGACGAAGATATTAGAGCACGGCAAAAACAACTGCAAGAGATGCAAAATTTCATTGATCGCCTCAATATTCCCGCAGATCAGCCGGTTTTAATGGGTGGTGACTTTAATATTAATGAATTTAACAATGAAGTTAATCATCTGCTTGAAACATTACACGTCAATTTGATTGATAACGTAGGTTACCGTTATTCCTTCGATGGCACGGTTGATACGATGGCAGTAAGCAATGGGCGCAGTCGTATCGATTATGTTCTCTATAGTAACCTACATGCTAAACCGAGCGTTGCGTTTAATAAAGTTTATATCCTGCGCGACCTAGGCAACGAAACCATGTGGCCGAAGTTCGATCTCTCCGATCATTTTCCCACTGCCAGTTTCTTTGATTTTACTGGGTAAAAGGAAGCAAACCACCGAGAGTGTTCACTTATCATCCCGGCTTTAGTCTCCCAGTCATCCCGCTATGTGTATTTTCAAGTTTGCGCATAGCGGCATCTCCTGCTAATAAAAGCACTTATTTTTCAATTTAAAACCAACTCAGAAGCCAGCTCTTATACCGATCCTATCACTAGACCTTGTAGGCCAATCTGCTATTCGTGGTCGTTTCCGTAAAAACGCGCACAAGTTGTTCATTCGGTCTTATAATGCCTGCCCCAAACTCGCGAACGTGGTCCCTAAAAATTACAGACTCACAGGATGACTGAACGAGGTCAGGCAACCTTTTCCTGAAGCGAACAAGCTTCTTGAGTTGGTTTTATTTCATATAATGCTCCTGTTAATACACAAGATCGAATACGGCCTGCTAATCGTCGTGCAACACCAACGATTGCACGCTTTTTTCCTCGATTATTCGAGAGACGATTAAATATTTCTTTCAGGCTCGGGTCTTTTGTAATGGCTATCCATGCTGCTTCTATAAAAATTCTGCGTAATACTGAATTTCCTTGTCGTGTAATATGACCCTGTCGAGTATGCTCACCCGATGAATGCTCACTCGGCGTTAGTCCTGTAAAACTAAATAACTGTTTTTCATTTTTAAACTGAATCATATTACCCAGCTCATTGGCTAATTGTCTTGCATGAATTGGGCCAATCCCTGGGACGCTTTCATAAATCATTTGCAGACTTTTTTCATCATTTGCCTGAATTTCAAGCCTTGCTTCTATTTCTTTCATTCGTTTCGTCAATTGCATCCATTGCTCAGCATATTGATGAACGCTATAACAAAAATCGTTTGAATAATTCCCCTGTTCCACTTCACTTAACTTTTGAGATAACCATCTTGGACAAATCACCGTATCATCTTCTACTTCTATTAATCCTTGAGTAAATAATAGTCCTTTAAATTGCTGACCAACTTGATGCCGTAGTTTCAATATATTTGTCCGTAATCGCGTCATGCTACGTTTCTCTTCTCGCTCTTGGCTTGGCACAAAGATCCCATGCAATCGCCCAGCAGATAATTGTAGGGCTATTTTTAATGCATCGCGTTTATCTGTCTTGACCCGATCTCGGGAGGCTACTTCAATAGAACCAGGATGGACCACTATGTTATTTATTCCATGGGAGACCAAATAGCGATGCAGATGAAATCCAGAAAATCCAGCTTCGTAAGCAGTTTTGATGACCGCTCCAGAAAACGTATTTTTTAGATAACTTACCAATATCTCAGCTTTGGCTGGCATTGTATCTCGTTTCACTACTTCTCCTTCGCAAATAATAACGCAAGAATAGGTCTTTTTATGAACATCTATACCAACGTATACCTCTTTCCCTGTATAATCGTACTGTTTCATGAGACCCCTCCGTTGTTTAGTTTGTTGGTCGCAAACTATTTTAACTGGTGGGGTCTTTCTTAATACAGCATAGCAACTCGCGTAGACGGGGATGACGCAGCTTGGTAAAAGCTCTCAACGCACCAGATCGCTTCCTCACGATCAAAAATTAATGAGAAGGCGGGATCCGATGGGTACGCGATCGGGGTACCAAAGAAAGTATGGTTTCATCAAGCGGTATAAATAGCCGACTATCTTTGGCAATACACTGCTTATAATGTTCTTTGTCAATGCGACCAGCATCAGACAGAATAACTTCACTTTTCAATCCTGCCGAGTGGAACGCCTTTTTATTATCATCCATAAATTTTACAAAATGGAGATTGAACAGGGTTGTTTTAGTGGGTTTAGATGCAAAAACAGACGAATGAATCTTGCCGGCAGAAAAAAAGATATCCGTTGGGGTTTTTATTGAAACGATAGCAAGCCGAAAACTGATTTCAGCCAGTCTGCTTTTTTGTTCATTCACAGACAAATAATCAAAATTGTGGCAAGTTTCTTGTATTGAAAAAAGTAAGTTAAGATAGGCTCGCCATTCATCCAATCTGTTAGCCGGTGCAACTTCGCTAATCTGCTTAACAACATATTCACAAATGTATAAAACCAATTGTCTCAATAATTTTTGGCAGGGCTTTTTACTTTTATGATAATACTCATTGAGTTTTCCTAAAACTAATCCAGCCAATTGAGTAATACGGCTCGCATCAAAATGTTCACTCGGGTGTTTGAGTTGTTGAATCAAATCGTCCTTGCAGCCGCCCCAGTCCGTCTGATTGCCTTTTCGAAGTGAGCCACGGCCCATCATGATAGCAGACAAAAAATCCCGGTGCTTATTGAGCACAGTTTTAAGCTTGATTTGGCTACCTTGAACACACTCTTTCACAAGACTTGGCAATTCATCGTAAATAGCAATTTCTTCCAGCATACGTCTTAAAGCGATTTTTATTCCTACATGCAGTTGTTTATAAAGATAATCGAACTCAAGAACGGCATAGGCTGCAGATTTTGCAGCCACTTCTTCACTACCGTCATGTTCAACATCACCTTTTTTTAAAGCGGCGATTAATTTATCCAGCGCCTGGGATAAATTAATCGCCGGCATGTTGAGTCGCTCCATCGCAGCCTTAGTAAAGTACTTGGCCTGCGGAATCAGCTGATGAACACATTTTATTTCCTCGGGCGACAAGGACCTCTCTTCCTCTGACAGAGGATCAATATAGGCATATAAAGGCTCTATCCCATGATTAGCCCGCAAAAAAGCCTGTTCGAATAACGGCTGTAGAAGAATAAAATCAGTGCCATCATCCGTTAGAATAAATTCATGCCTTTTTAATTCACTGATACTTCTGCCATCATGTTCGTACCATTTTAATGAGGGAAATAAAATAGCTAAATATTCATCGTTGAGGTTACTTCCTTTTTTAACAAAGTCGAGCAATTTGATATAGAAACTATTATGTGAAGCATGGTAGACCAAGTAAGTTGCATGCTGGGCCAGGATATGCCTAATAGCATATTTAATTTCCGTTAGTTCAGCATTTTCGTTTTGTTGTGTATTAAACAAAGACGCTAATTTGAATGCAATTATAACTTCCTCATGCAAGTCGTTAGTATTACCTTTGCTATCCACATTTAAATTATATACATACTGAAAACAAAGCTGTTTTATTTCCTGAAGCTGAAATAACTCCTTTTCTGGTTGATCAATATGGACAGATCCCGATCTCGCGTGTGACATGCATGTCATCCCGTCGGCTAAAAGTGTGCTCTAACTTGATTAAACTTGCTCGTCATATAAGCCATGCCGCTTATGCCACTCTTCAATGGATTCTTCTGGATAACGGGCAAAGTGAATCTGATTTTTGCCCGTAGGGATTTCACACCAGCTCGCAGCAAAATCCAGCATCATGTGTATCCGTTCGGGCGGTTTCGGCAGCGGTGTATCGATGGCCGAAGCAAAAGGATAAACCCATTCTTTCCAGCTGGGATCAAAAATCCACAAGTAACTGCCGCAATGTTTGCAAAAATGCCGGCGCCCTGTGCTGGTTTTAGGCTTGCCATGCTTATCTTTACCTAATATAGCATGATAAACTTGCACGTGATTCATTCCGTTTACTTTTAATGTTTCAGCTTGCCCCATGATGTTGATCGCATAGCCGCCACCGCCTGCTGTCTTCCTGCAAATAGAACAATAGCAGCGCATGAAAGGATACGGCGTATAAGATTCTACTTCGAAATTAACAGACTGACAGTGACAGGATCCTTTTAATAACATGATGCACCTTCATTAAAATAAGCGTCTCACCAGACAGATTTTAGCTATGTAAAATGCAATGACAGAATCAATCAGTATATGCCAACACGATCTCGTTTTAAAGCCAATCCCATTAAACCAATCCCTAGGTAAAACGCGCCCAATAAAGCCTGGCCTTGATGGGGAATCGCGTTTAATAAAAAATTCGCTAGCATGGAAATAAATGTTTGCATGGAACCATAAATTGCTCCTGCAATACCGACATGACAATTTATCTCTGAAAAACAAAGAGCAATGGCGTTTGGAAAAATGAAGCCGCATGCCATGGTTATCAAAAAGATAAGCGGGACTAAACATACTAATGTGGTTCCAAAAATATAATTAGCAACCAGCAACAGTAATCCATTGATCGCAAAAATCATCAATCCAACATGGATTAATTGTTTTGGCAATACATGCCTGACTGCGCGACTGCTAATGAATGAACCCAGGCTGATTCCGAGCGCAGCAATGAGAATGATTAGGCCATTTTTAGCTGGCGAAAGATTCAGCTCGCTTTGAACAATAAAAGGCATAATATTTGCGTATAAAATAATTGATGTAAATGCCAGCCCAGCAATAATTGCATATTTCATAAAAGCTGTATTTCTGAGCAACTGGCCATATTGTACCAAAATAGTATGAATAGCCTGGTCTGGATTTTTGAACTGAAGCGTTTCCTGAAATCGCGTCATTAACAAAAACAAGACCAGCAAACCGTAGCCGAGCATAAAAACAAAACTGGCCTGAAATCCAAATTGCTGCTGCAATAGTCCACCAAAAAATGGTGCGAGCGCTGGCGTTAGAGAAACGAATATAGCGATTTGTGCCGTTTTGACCGCAAGCAGTGTGTCTTTGTAGCAATCACGTAAAATGACGCGTGCTAAAGACAGCCCGGCGCCGACACCGAAACCTTGAATAATTCTGCCTATACATAACAAGCTAAATGAAGGCGCAAATATGCATAAAAGTGAGCCGCAAATAAAAATGATCACGCCCACAATCAGAGGTGGTTTGCGTCCAACTGCATCAGAAATAGGTCCGTAAAAAAGCTGCGAAAGCGCAAAACCTGCCAAAAATACGCTGATGGTCAGCTGCGCGTGATTGGGCGATTGATGGTATATTTCTGCAATGGCAGGCAGCGAAGGGACAAATATATCCGTGCCAATCAAACCCATAATTGCCAATAGGACAATGATTATAAACATAAAAACCTGCTTAAAGAATAATAATTAGAATTGTCGATAAGTATGCGACTTTTTTGGATATAATTGAAATTTATTTTACTTATTACCTTAATCAGCTAAACTTATGCAGCTAAAATGATGGGAGATAACTATGGACCTTCATCGCATCAACCTTAACTTATTAGTTGCACTTGATGCTCTTCTTTTAGAACAGAGTGTCACGTTAGCGGCCAAAAAGCTTTTTATTACTCAGGCAGCAATGAGCAATAATCTGCAGCAGTTACGCGAAATATTTAAGGACGATTTATTAATCCGCGAAAAAAACCATATGGTATTAACAAGCTATGCAAAATCCTTGCGGCCGCAGCTACATCAGTTATTACAAGAAATCCATAGTCTTGTCGTCTCTGGACAACACTTTGAACCTGAAACTTCGGAACGCGTTTTTAAAATCGGCATGTCAGATTATATGGCGGTATTGATATTGCCCAAATTAATGGTGCGATTACAACAAAAAGCACCTAACATGAAAATTTCTATTGTCTCTGTTTACCATTTAAATAGTGCTGAGCCTTTTGAAAAAGGCGATTATGATTTAGGAATAGGAAAAATCTTTGATATCCAACGCCCAATCATCAAGCAGATCTTATTTAAGGATACGGGCGTTGTGTTATTCAACCGCCGTCATCCCTTAGCAGCAAAAAAGAAAATCACGCTAAAAGATTATCTTGAAAACAAACATGTGGCAGTACGTGCAGACAATCCTCACTATCCTCCGATCATTGAACAATTCCTGGCAAAACTGGGTTACCAAAGAAATATTCAAATCAGCCTACCATTTATTACCCCTATTTTTAAGATAATCGAACAATCTGATCACCTGATCGGAACGGTTATTCGATCCATGACCTTATTTTACAAAGATAATACCTGTTATGTAGTAAGACCCTTGCCATTTAAAATTCCCGATATTGAATTCTGTCTCGCATGGCATCAACGCTATGACAATGACCATGGCCACCGATGGTTAAGAGAACAGATTATAGAAATTACCCGAGACTTTTCCTCTTAGACTTCTATTCCGCAAGCATCAAGGGTTATGCGGTCACTGTCACGCCGGGCTGTCTTCTATTGACGTAATTTCAATAAATTCATTTTGCCTATCAGGGACACTTATCCTGTCCACCACCAGCGCAGTGGTAATAGCGCCATTCACGTTGACAGCTGTTCTGCCCATATCAACTATGGGATCGACACCCTGCACAAGTGCCACAATTGCATAAGGCAAATTGAGACTGGTTAAGGTCACCGTCGCGGCAATATATGCTGTACCAGGAATACCTGAAATACCTAACGAAGCCACAGCGTTAATAAACATGATCATCAATACCAAATCCCAAGTGAGAGGTTGATGCATAATCGTAAGTGTCATGACAACTAGCATAGCAGGGAACACACCCGCACAGGCATTCATGCCGATCGTTGCGCCGATACTCGGCACAAAAGTCGCGGTTACCTGACTGGTTTTAAATTTATCACGCAGCGTTTCTTCCGTGACAGGCAAGGTGCCAAAACTTGATCGGGTGGTAAAGGCGACAAATAAAGCCGTAGACGCTTTTTTAAGATATTCCCAAGGATGATAACCGGCGAAAATAAGGATAACGCTGTGCATGATAAATACAATGATCATCGCGGTATACATGGCTGCAATAAAGTTAATAATACCCGTCAGCAGCCCGCTTCCCTGATTTAAAAGTAAGAGTGACAGCAGGGCAAAAATACCATACGGTGTTAAGCCAAGTACCAGAACTGCCAGTTTTTTTACAATAGCAAACAACGAGGCAATCAATTGGCTGAAGGTTTCCATCTTGTCATGATCTGCCTTATCCAACATACGAGCTGAAAGGCCTAGCAAGACAGCAAATAGAACCACCGCAATCGTGTTTTCTTTCGCCATCACTGCAACAGGATTGCTGGGCAGCATGGAAAGCAGTGTGTCCACTAATCCTGTGTAGTTATGTTTGGGCAATTCAGCAATTTCAGGCAAACTCATGCCCTGGCCCACAGCGAATAATTTTCCAATGATAATTCCAATTAGCGATGCAACAGCTGTCATCCCCAATAGCATCCCGCAGGCAAAAAAGCTCATTTTCTTGATGACCGTACCATTCCCTGTTCCCAAATTTAAAATGGCATGAATAATGGACGTGAGGATAAGCGGTATGACCAGCATTTTTAATAAGGCGAGATAGCCATAACCCATAAAATGCAGCGTACTTTCGATGCCCATCCGCATCCCATTTTCAGGCAATAATTTTAAACACAACCCATAGATGACCCCCAGACCCAAACTCAGCAGGATACGTAGGCTTAATTGGATTTTTTGCTGCTTTAATGCGTACAACAAGCCAATCGACAAAATTAAAATAACGAGGTCAAATAGCGCTGTGATCATTTTTGAATGCCTTTATTTTTTATCATACTCATGGAGCATGTGGATGATGAACAAACCAGTATAACGATCTCAATTCTGATGTGAAAGAGGAAATCATAATTCAATTTTTATAAACAAATCAATAGATTAGCAAGCAGCTTTCTTTACTTTCCGATTATTTTCTATTGGAAACACCGGAAAAGAATGCTTTTGCTCTTACAACAGTTGTGAATTTTTAATACAATAAAAGCTTCTGCAGCGGAAAAACGCCCGTAAAGGAATATCATGATTCAATCGCTTATCCACAAGCTCAAGCACTTGGTCGTTACCCTCCGCTTCAGCATTCTTTTCATTTTTGTCACTTTATTCCTTGTCTCCGCCCTGTCCATCATCCTGGCAACTTCTATCCGTTTTATGGATACCTTGACTTTTACGTCACTCGCGCTCATGCGCTATTCCTCTGCCGCAGTACAGCAAGAACTGAACGTTGCCATCCGACCGGCAGAACTGGAAAGCCAGTTTAGTGCACATCTTATGGAAGAAGGTGTTTTAAAAGATAATGAGGAAGAGCTGATACCTTATACTTACTACCTTTTAAAAAACCTGCCCCTTGCTCTCGCGGTTTATTGGGGCGATGAACATGGTGACTTTATCTACGCCGAAAAAGCCAAAGATGGCAGTATTGTTACTGAAATTTATACGCGGCGCACCTTGCCTGCGACACACATTATTCTTTATCGCAATCCAACAGGGCAAATTATCAGAAGCGTTTCATCAGATGATCTTAGCTTCGATCCTCGTAGACGTCCGTGGTATGTCAAAGCCAAAAAAGCAAAACGGCCCATCTGGACAGACGTTTATTTGTTTGAGGTTCTAAATCAACCAGGAATTACGTCTGCCGCGCCTGTATTCAACAAGCAGGGCCAATTTATAGGCGCATTTGGTATTGACATTAGCCTCGATTATCTTTCCCAATTTATTACCCACCAGAAAATCAGCCCCCATGGTTTTTCATTTATTATTTCCGGCAATGAAAATCTCATTGCCTATCCAAAAATAAAACCTTTCATTAATACTCCCCTCTCCCCTGCTCATCCCGTTAGCATCCATCGAGTACCTATTCCTGTCATCAAAAAGTCATTTGCGCTTTATGAGAAAACCAGCAGAGAAGAATTAACTATTAAGCAGGATGGCGAAGATTATCTGGTGGCTTATGAACCGGTTCCCGACCTTGCTGAGTACGGTTGGCACATTGGCGTTGTCATTCCAAAAAAGGATTTTACGGAAGCTCTGCAAAAAGTTAATCTTATTACGATTATAATTAGCGTGAGCGTGTTGACGCTTTGCATCATATTGGTTTCTGGCCTGATAACCCGTATCGTCAAGCCGATCAAATTACTTGTTCAGGAAACAGACCAAATAAAGCATTTTGACCTCGATCATGATATTCCGATTCAATCGCGCATTAAGGAAGTAATCGTATTAAGAAACGCGATTCAATCCATGAAAAAAGGCTTAAAATCCTTCCAGAAATATGTGCCCAAAATATTAGTTCGGCAATTGATAGAATCCGGTGAAGATATTCGCGCAGGCGGCGTCAGAAGAGAGCTGGTGGTGTTATTTTCTGACATTGAAAACTTTACCACCATTGCTGAAATAATGGATCCTAATGAATTAATGACCCAGCTCTGCGATTACCTTGAAGATTTATCACAAATTATCATCATAGAAAAAGGTACAATTGATAAATATATTGGTGACTCCATCATGGCTTTCTGGGGAGCGCCTCTACCTGTAGACATGCCCTGTCACCAAGCTGCGCACGCTGCGCTACGGTGCCAGAAAAAATTGGATGAGTTGAATGCCCAATGGGCACAACAGGGAAAACCGGCGCTCAGAACACGGATCGGCATTCACAAAGGAGAAGCGGTTGTCGGCAACCTGGGATCATCCGAACGGTTGAACTATACGGCGTTAGGCGACACGATTAATATGGCTAGCCGGCTAGAAAATATTAACAAGCTTTACAAGACGCGTATCATGGTAAGTGAAACCGTTTACGAAGAAATTAAAGACGCATTTGTGCTACGACTTGTTGACTGCTTAGCCGTAAAAGGTAAAATGCGAAGCAGCTGTGTTTACGAGCTGTTAAGTGATAGCAAACGCGATATTCCCTTTGATGTTGATACCTATCGAATTACTTTCGAAAAAGGATTTGCTTCTTATCAACACAGACAATGGGATGAAGCCATCGCTCATTTTAAAAATTGTCTGGCGATCTATCCGGCAGACACGCTTGCACCCATTTTTATTGAACGTTGTGAACATTATAAAGCCGATCCGCCGTCTTCCGATTGGCATGGTATATCAAAAATGAACACATAAAGATAAAGACAAATTCGATGCCACATTACTTGCTTGCAATTGATCAGGGTACAACCAATAGCCGGGCAATCATTTTCGATCAGCTTGGAAATCCCGTGAGCCAACATGAAATGCCTTTGACACAGCGCTTTCCTTATAACGGCTGGGTTGAACAAAGTCCCGATGAAATGTTCAACAATACTGTTACCTGCTGCCAGGAAGCATTAAAAAAAATAAGCCTCTCCGCCAAATCCATTGCCGCAGTTGGCATCGCCAATCAGCGTGAAACGACTATTATTTGGGATAGGCATACTGGAAAACCCATTTATCCTGCCATTGTCTGGCAAGACAGGCGTACCAGTGATCTTTGTGAGCGATATGCCAGCCATCCTGTCAACGCTTCATTGCAAGAAAAAACTGGATTGTTATTAGATCCTTATTTTTCCGCAACTAAAATTCTTTGGCTGCTTGACAACGTTCCCTATGCCCGTGATCGCGCCGAACGCGGGGAATTATTATTTGGCACAGTCGATACTTTTTTATTGTGGAAATTAACCAAGGGAAAAGTGCATGCCACTGATATCACAAATGCATCACGCACTTTGCTCTTTAATATCCGAACTCAACAGTGGGACGATGAAATATTACGAGCATTCACTATTCCGTCAAATCTGCTGCCTCAAGTATTAGATAATGCAGCGCATTTTGGCAATATACATTCAGACATCCTGGGCGAATCCATTCCCATCGCTGGTATAGCCGGCGACCAACAGGCTGCAACCATTGGCCAAGCTTGTTTTTTGCCAGGCATGGTGAAAGCGACTTACGGTACCGGCTGCTTTATGCTGCTAAATACAGGTTCGCAGCTCATTCAGTCTAAAAACCAATTACTCTCTACCATTGCTTACCGCATTAGTAATAAAACAGCTTATGGTCTGGAAGGCAGCATCTTTTCAGCGGGTGTCACCATAAAGTGGATGCGCGACGTACTGAAAATTATAAGCCATGCAACCGAAACGGAAGAGCTCGCTAAGCGCATTACTGATACAGGCGGCGTTTATCTGATACCTGCTTTTACCGGCTTGGGCGCTCCTTACTGGGATCCAGCTGCGCGAGGCGCATTACTCGGACTGACACGAAGCAGCGGACGGGAACACATTGCGCGGGCCGCCCTTGAAAGCGTTGGTTATCAGACGCGTGATTTACTTACAGCGATGCAAAACGATTCTGGTTCTACCCTGGAAACATTACGTGTGGATGGCGGCATGGCCGCAAATAATTGGCTATTACAATTTTTATCTGACATGTTGAGCTTGGAAATCGAGCGCCCTGTCTGCGTTGAAACAAGCGCACTGGGGGCGGCTTATCTCGCTGGCCTGCAGATAGGTCTTTATCCCTCGCTGGATGAGATAGCACGTTTATGGCGGAGCAATGCCCGCTATTATCCTCAAATGGCAGAGCTTAAGCGCGAGACGCTCTATCAAGGATGGCAGCAGGCTGCACAACGCGTCATCACACGAGCAGCAACGTGAAATCTTGACCTATAATATTTTTCTGTTAGGCAGATTTTTAGCTGCGCTTCACGCAGAGCAACTTATCAATTTTCTTACCCAGCTTGCCTTTGGTTAAATCAGCGCTTCTAGTTTTAAAAAGAGTTTCATTACAGGATCTTGACTTAATCATCACTTCCACTTCCCTTGCAGCACCTGTTTTTTGCGTTTCTGTACGGCCCAACACCCACCCATATCCTGTATATTTTCCTCTGCCTGTTCTTTTTTCAAGGTATCCTCGTATGCGGATACGATCCAGCAAATAAGGCTTATCCCTAGCGAGTTGTTTAAGATGAGAATAATGGCTCCTATCTTCTGCCTCGCCATATACAAGCGCAGGGCCATTTCCTCTTTTATTGTCCAGCAACATATCCACAATCTCGTCATGACCGTTCTTACATGCTGCCGCTAAAGGACTGAGCCCGCTTTTTGATACGATATTGATATTAATTCCCATATCTAATAATAAACTAAGCAATACCTTGTCCCCCGTCTCGCAGGCAAAATATAAAAGCTTTATTTCATTATTCTGAGGAATATCGTTTTCCAATTCCAAACCGTAGTAGGATATCAAATAAGCAGCTTTTTCAAATTTCTTGCACTTGACAGCCTGCTGTAAAGGAGTCAACCCATTTTGATTAGATTGCATAAGCAATTCTGGGCTCTCATGAAGCAGCAGATCAAATAGCTGAACCGGATAATCACGTGC
The DNA here is from genome assembly GCF_902459475.1 of Aquicella lusitana. NCBI lineage: Bacteria > Pseudomonadati > Pseudomonadota > Gammaproteobacteria > Legionellales > Coxiellaceae > Aquicella > Aquicella lusitana. The sequence continues at coordinate 195,171 of NZ_LR699115.1, forward strand.
TACACAAAGATGCAGTATAGTTGGCGCTGGATAGTCGAATATCGCCATCTCGTGCTTGATCAGAACAGCAGCAATCTCGAATTTTTTTGCTTTAATAGCTAATGCTTGAAGTTCGGCAAAATCTATCTTCAATTCAGCCTTGTTTAACAGACATTCATTATTATTGCTATCAGTAATAAACCGTGAAAGAAGGGAATTGGAGAGTGTGCATTGCTTGCCCTCTTTCAGGATTTTTTCACATAGCATTCTAATTGGATTGAGACTGCCTCTTAGTAAGATAAACGCAAGCTCAGTGTCTTCGCTCTCAAAAGCAAGGTCAATAGGTGTTTTACCATTATTCGCCATTCGATCCGGTAAAGCCCCATTCGCCAGAAGCAGCTCAATCATCTTAATATTTTTTTGTCGAACAGCGACATGCAACACTGTTTCACCATTTCCCCTGTCCGTTTCATTGATGAAATAACCATATTCATATTGAGCCGGCTTTAGCAAAGTTATCAGATTATTTTCGGCAATGATATGCCATATGGTTGATTGATTTAATTGGGCAAGGTGGACGATTAAACACCGTGTTATATCATCCCATCCATTTTCCGCAGCTAGCTGCAAGGCTGATTTCTTGTCACCGTTTCGCATATGGATATTGGCATGATGTTTTAGCAAAAAATTAACGCTGCTCAGGCTCCGAGATTGGACTGCAATGTGCAGAGGAGCAAGATTGCTATTATCAACTGCATTAATATCCGCTTTTCCATCCGCTATTAAAACCTCAGCAACATCCAGTTGACCAATTTTGATCGCTGCTGCGAGCGGAGTCGTGCCAGATAGCGTTCCTTTATTAGGATTCGCCCCATAATTTAGCAGTAAACGAACCATATCAACATTGCGCACAGCCATATAGAGCGGAGTAAATAAGGTATCCTGATTTATAAAGTTCGGATCAGCCCCTAGCTTCAGCAATTTTTCTACTGCTTCTATGTTCTGCATATCAACTGCCACAAGCAGAGGCGTTTTTTTGGAAACATATCCATTTAAATCGAAGCCCAGTGTATAGAGACGCTCAATTATGCCGACTGATCCTGCCGATGTTGCAACTATCAAAGCGCCTTTATCCAGCCGCAATTCATCATGATTTTCAAGCAATTGCTCCATCTGTTTCACCAGCCCATTTTTAATCGCAAAATAAAAGGCAGGAACCACATCAAATTGCTCATGCCTATCGAGCCGCTGAATTAACTTTTCTAATTCATGACACTCTTCTTTCAAACATTTAATCACGCATTTTTTTTCTTTCTGCTGGCTTATCAAGCCCTCTTTTTTAATGGTGAATTCGAGCTGCATGAGTGCTTGTTCCTGATATTCAAGCCGTTCTTTCAGCACAGTGAAGCCTTCATAAGCTGCGTTTAATACTGTTTTGCCATTTTTATCCAATTGGTTAATGTTTATTTTTTCTTCGTTCAATAGCACATTCGCTGTTGTAGCGTCACCTTGCTCTAAAGCAAACTGCAGCAGGCTCTTCTCCTGCCATGCAATCCGTCGATTCGCATCAGCGCCATAACGTAATAGCAATTGAGTGCTTAGAGGGTGGCCTTTCCTTACAGCCAGTTCAAGCAAGTCAAATTGATTCAGCCTTCTGGTCAGCTCAGCTGGCGACATTTTTTTCGAAGACGAAATGAGCAATAATTCCAGCGCATTAACATATCCTAACTCAACAGCGAGTTGAATGAGAGGCTTTTTCGCAACAGCTTTGCTGAAAGGATCAGCGCCGTATGCCAGTAGCAATTGAATGGTTTCTTCATCATCATTTGTAATAGCAGCCTCCAGCAACACACTGTAATTCACTTCTTTTTTGCCTTCATATTTTAATAACATTGCTAATATTTCAGTAGCGCGATGTTGGGCAGCAAGGTAAAAATACTCAGGTTTAAGATTTACCTTATCAGTCTCCAATAACCTTTCAATAATCCGTTTCCGGTTTTGATAAATCGCTTTTCTAAAAGGCGTACTATTCTGTGCAGTCGAAAAATTCACATCAGCGCCTGATTGCAAATAAAAGTCAACTGATGCCTCATCTCCTACCCATACTGCCATATCCAATGCTGTTTTCTCATAAACGCCAGATCCATAAGTTAAATTTGGTATTTTATTTGTAATGATGCGGGTATCTTTTATCAGGTCTGTCTGTTTAATGATTTTTTTAGGCGGAGTAAAACCGATGATACGCATCCCTACCGGGCAAGATGCTTCTTTTTCCAGGCGATTCATATTGAAATAACATCTGGCCAATTCGGTACCATTAGCAATTTCTACCGCTCCCGTGGGCGAGTTGGCATCAAAATAGTAATATTTCCCTTTGATACTAAATAGCGCTGTATCATGATGATGAGAACTCAGCAGCGTCATTTGGTTTTCAAACATCCCTGCCTGGAACATTTTTTCAAAACGATCTTCCAGTTCGGCGAGGGTAAACATTCCGCCCAAAGCATAATTAAGCTCGGGTCCCGCAGGTTGATCGAACAGGATTTTGTGAAAATCGCCGTGTGCTTCGGAGCTATATCGCCTTATATTTTGAATATATTCTGCAAAGCTTAGATAAGCGTCAAATTCGTTTTGCTGTTCAACAGACAAGTTATTTGAGCCATCCCATGAAACAATTTCTTGACGTGTTTTCTTAAACCACGCCAAGTCATGCTTGTTTTTTCCGTTACGAGCATTTTCGTTTGCCCAATTGACAAAAAGCCATATTCCGGCCGATCCGTCACAATAACCCTTGTGCTCCATCCAATGAAGCAAATGATGATATTGTTCAGCGTTGGTATCGCGGTTGTTGGGATATTTTTTTAAAAAAAGAATGAGCTTTCCAAAAATTTCTCTTTGGCGCACATCGGGCATTTCTATTCTGCTATCCATCCTGCTCACCGCGTTTTGTATGCTATTTATTGTTATATTGAGTAACAAATTATACGGCAGCTTATGTATATGATTATTATCAAAGTGTTAAGGCATACAATGATCGAATTTGATTTAAAATCATAAGATTAGATGGCATAGTTTGAGGGGCGTGCAGCGTTTACATTAACATTTTCTTACGAAACGTCATGAATCAGCTAAATTTCCGTTATTCCTGCGTGACATGCGTCTTTTGATTTATTAACATTCTGACATACTATGACGAATGATTCGCCTAGTGAATAACTGGATGATAAGGAGTGACTCATGCATACCCATAATCCTGCAGGCACTGATGGATTCGATTTCCTTGAATTTACAACGACCAACCCGCAAAAACTTATTAATCAGTTCGAAACCATGGGATTTGTCCCCGTTGCGCAGCATAAAACATGCGACGTAACTATCTATCAGCAAAATGATATCCGCTTTATTATCAATCTAACCAAAAACAGCATGGCAAGCCAATTTGCTGATTTGCATGGCGCCTCCGTCTCGGCTATGGGGTTTCGCGTCAATGATGCTAAATTCGCTTATCAGCATGCTCTTGCATGCGGCGCTACGCCTTATCAACCTGCAAGAGAAACAGTGGCCTATGACATGCCAGCTATTTATGGCGTTGGCAACAGCTTGATTTATTTTGTAGACTACCGAAATAATTTATCAAACTATGCTCATCTTTTTTCTCCTCTACAGGTGCACGTTTCTGCAAATCAGGGAGCAGGCTTAACTTATATTGATCATGTCACTCACAATTTGTATCGTGGCAATATGTTAGAATGGGCTGATTTTTATACACGCATTTTCAACTTCAGGGAAGTTCGTTACTTTGATATTGAAGGCAAGCTGACAGGATTAAAAAGCAAAGCGATGACAAGCCCTTGTGGAAAAATTCGCATTCCCTTAAACGAATCATCCGATGATAAATCTCAAATTGAAGAATTCTTAAAGGATTTTAATGGCGAAGGCATTCAGCATATTGCATTGGGCACCCAAGACATTTACACAAGTGTTAACCAATTACGCAAGCAGGGAATAGCATTCCTGGATACACCTGATACTTATTATGAATTGATAGATAAACGCCTGCCCAAGCACGGCGAATCTGTAGAACAATTAAAAAAATTCCGCATTTTAATTGACGGCGAAACACAGCGAGAAAAAAAATTACTTTTACAAATTTTCACACAAAACATGCTGGGGCCCGTCTTTTTTGAGATTATCCAACGCAAAGGCGACGAAGGCTTTGGTGAAGGTAATTTCCGTGCATTGTTTGAGTCCATTGAGCTTGACCAGATACGCCGCGGCGTGTTAACGCTGGAACAGGAAAAAGAAGAGGAAAAATCATGAAACTCGCCTCGCTTAAAGATAAAACGCGTGACGGCAAATTGGTGATTGTCAGTAAGGATCTGACCCGCGCTGTGTTAGTGCCTGATATTGCCGCAACCCTGCAGCAGGCACTGGATGACTGGCAGAGCTGCAGGCCGTTATTGGAAACCCGCTATCGTGAACTTAACGAAGATAAAATAAAGGGCGTGATCGCGTTCCAGGAACAAGCCATTGCATCACCACTTCCACGAGCGTATCAGTGGGCTGATGGCAGCGCCTACGTCAATCATGTCGAATTGGTACGCAAGGCACGCGGGGCAGAATTGCCGGAAAGTTTTTGGCAAGACCCGCTCATGTATCAGGGCGGATCTGACACCTTTCTTGGCCCGCATGATGATATTCCTCTGCTTGACGCACAGTGGGGGCTGGATTTCGAAGCAGAAGTGGCCGTTATTACAACCGACGTCCTCGCTGGTGCAAATCAAGAGGAAGCAGAAGCAGCCATTTGTCTGCTTCTGCTAGTCAATGACGTATCCCTGCGAAATTTGATCCCAAATGAACTTGCCAAGGGATTTGGTTTTTTTCAAAGCAAACCTTCCAGTGCTTTTTCACCCGTGGCTGTCACACCGGATGAACTAAAAGAAGCATGGGACGGCAAAAAAGTGCATTTGCCGCTGGTGACACATTTGAATGAAAAATTATTTGGTCGCCCTAATGCCGGTGTTGATATGACATTCGATTTTCCCACACTGATCGCGCACGCAGCCAAAACACGTAAACTAGGAGCCGGTAGCATTATTGGTTCGGGCACAGTTTCAAATTATGATCGGTCCAAAGGCTCATCCTGTATCGCTGAAAAACGCATGCTGGAAACCATTGAAAAGGGAAAACCACTTACTCCATTCATGCAGCCTGGCGATCGTGTGCGTATTGAAATGTTTGACCATGATCAAATCTCTATTTTTGGCGCAATTGATCAAAGAGTAGTAACCGTCAAGGAGCGCGAGAAATATGCTGAAACTTTATGACTACTATCGATCCAGCGCCTGCTTTCGTGTTCGCATCGCTCTCAATCTCAAAGGCCTGGACTACCAGGCGGTGCCGGTTCATCTCATCAATCACGGCGGCGAACAATTTTCTGACGCTTATCAAAAAATCAACCCGCAGCAGCTGGTTCCCTCCTTACAGGATGGCGACAAGGTGCTAACACAATCACTGGCCATCATTGAATATCTGGATGAAACACATCCCTCTCCGCCGCTTTTACCAGCAGATCCCTATCAAAAAAGTCTGGTCAGATCGTTTGCGCTTGCCATTGCTGCTGATCTGCATCCGCTTAATAATTTGCGAGTCTGGAAATATTTGATGAGCCATTTAAAACTACCCGAGGAGCAAAAAAATAGCTGGTATCATCACTGGATGAAAATAGGCCTTGATGCGTTAGAGAAAAAACTTCTCTCGCATCATCAAAACATGTCCTATTGTTTTGGCGATCAGCCTACCTTGGCTGATATCTGTTTGGTCCCGCAGCTTTTCAATGCCAGACGGTTTGCTTTTGATCTGGGTGCCTATCCTACACTTGTGCGCATTGATGCAAACTGTCAAAAACATCCTGCCTTCGTTAAGGCATGGCCAGAAGAAGCCTCTGCAGATGTAAAAGGATAATCATTATGAAAATGGATTTCCGTTCACTAGCCAATACCAAAATCAGCAGCCTGACTCCTTATCAACCTGGCAAACCGGTTGAAGAACTTGAACGTGAATTAGGGATCACTTCTTCCATCAAGCTGGCGAGTAATGAAAACCCGCTTGGCCCTAGTCCTCAGGCGCTTCTCGCTGCCCAACAAGCTTTACCGCATATGCATATTTATCCGGACGGCGCCTGCTTTGAATTAAAACAGGCGCTTTCCCATTTTTTATCTGTTAAACCGGAGCAGCTCACTATAGGAAACGGCTCGGAAAATGTTCTGGAACTGATTGTTAAAGCTTATCTGGATCCAGCCAGCAATGCTGTTCTCTCTCAATATGCATTTCTGACCATTCAAATTCTTGTACAAAGTTATGGCAATATAAAAATGGTGCCAGCCCGTGAGTGGGGCCACGATATTGATAAAATGATCGCCGCCATCGACGATCAAACCCGTTTGCTTTTTTTGGTTAACCCTAACAATCCCACTGGCACCTATACTAATGAAAATGATTTTAAACGGCTGATGCAATCTGTTCCCTCGCATGTGCTCGTGATCGTTGACGAAGCCTATTCAGAATATATTGCCAAAACAGATTATCCCGATGCGCTCAAGTATTTAAGCGAATACCCCAATCTCGTCATCACACGGACTTTTTCAAAAATTTACGGGCTTGCGGCATTGCGATTAGGTTATGCCGTTTCGTCGCCGGATATTGCTGATATATTGAATCGTGCACGACTGCCCTTCAATGTGAACACCCTTGCTTCCAGGGCTGCCTGTGCGGCGCTGATGGATCATGCGCATGTGAAGAAAAGTGTGCAGCTTAACCATCAGGGTATGCGGCAACTTGAGGAAGGGTTGCAAAAAATGCAACTTAACTATATTCCTTCAATTGGAAATTTTATCACCATTGATGTAGAAAACGGCGCAGCCGTCTATCAAAAGCTGTTGCACGAAGGTGTGATTGTACGACCGCTAACCGCATATAGCATGCCAAAACATATTCGCGTCACAATCGGCACCGCTGAACAAAATGAACGGTTTTTAGCAGCACTGCAAAAAGTGTGCGATACCTCCTCTGCTAAAATGAAAGCGACTGAATCATTATGGCGGCACGATCATTAGGGAATCTTAAGGCATGAACAAACATACCGCTAACTTGAAGGGTCTCGGCAATCATCACGAATCTGAAGCGCTGGAAGGCGCTCTCGTAAAAGGCTGTAATTCGCCTCAGAAAGTACCTTATGGCTTATATGCGGAACAATTAAGCGGCAGCGCATTTACTTCTCCCCGACATATCAATTTATCCAGTTGGCTATATCGCATACGTCCTTCTGTTTTGCACGGTGAATTTCACCCGGTACTGCAAACCGATCTTGCAGGCACTCCTTTCGATCTCGCGTATACGCCACCAACACAGATGCGCTGGGATCCCATGCCCTATCCTGCCGTTCCCCGCAGCTTTATTGAAGGCTTGGTCACACTAGCGGGTAACGGTTCCATTGAAATGCAAGGCGGTGCTGCTATTCATTTATATTGCGCGACTCGTTCCATGCACAATGAATTTTTTTATAACGCTGATGGCGAGTTTCTTATTGTTCCACAAGAAGGCGCGCTACGATTTAAAACCGAATTCGGCAGTCTTGATGCCAAACCTGGCGAACTCATCGTCATCCCTCGCGGTATTAAATTCCAAGTCCAATTGATAGCCGAGAAAGCGCGAGGTTATATTTGTGAAAATTTTGGGTCCCCTTTTCGTCTACCTGAACTAGGTGTGATTGGCGCAAATGGCCTTGCTAATCCCCGCGATTTTCATATCCCCTCAGCCGCTTTCGAAGACCGCGAAGGTAACTTTATCCTGATCACCAAATTCCAGGGGCAATTGTGGCAAGCGGCAATTAACCATTCACCACTTGACGTAGTCGCCTGGCATGGAACATATGCACCTTATAAATATGATCTAGCCCTCTTCAACACCATCAATACCGTCAGCTTTGATCACCCTGATCCTTCTATTTTCACCGTATTAACCTCACCCTCTCCGGTACAAGGCGTCGCGAATATTGATTTCGTCATTTTCCCGCCGCGATGGATGGTGGCAAAAGACACCTTTCGCCCGCCTTATTACCATCGTAATATCATGAGTGAATATATGGGCTTGATTCACGGCGCCTATGATGCGAAAGAAACAGGCTTTGTTCCCGGTGGCGGCAGTCTGCACAATTGCATGTCAGCGCATGGCCCCGATGCGGCCGCCTTTAACAAGGCTGTATCAGCCGCTTTAGAACCGGAATATTATGACAATACGCTGGCATTCATGTTTGAATCCAGACAGGTATGGCGGTTGACACCGGCTGCTTATAACGCCGATTTTCGCCAGAAAGATTATCTGGCTTGCTGGCAGGAATTGAAATCGCATTTCCAGGCTAAATCGATAGCATAAGGATGGCACTATGGCATACAAAAAAACATCGACCTATGTTGCAAGGCCCGTTGACGCGAATGGAAACGCAGCTTACACCGATGAAGAAAACCAGATCTGGCATGAACTCATTACACGTCAGATACCCATTGTGCAGGGACGCGCCTGTGACGAGTATATGCGTGGTGTAGAATTATTAAATCTTCCGCATGACCGAATTCCGCAATGCCATGAAGTATCCAGCGTCTTACGTGATATCACCGGTTGGGCCCTTGAGCCAGTCCCTGCGCTCATCCCCTTCGACCGTTTTTTCAATCTGCTGGCCAATCGTAAATTCCCGGCGGCGACCTTCATACGCACGCGTGAAGAACTCAATTACCTCCAGGAACCGGATATTTTTCATGAAGTCTTTGGCCACTGCCCGCTGCTGACCAATCAGGCTTATGCTGACTTTACGCACACCTATGGCAAGTTGGGCTTAAAAGCGTCGCCGCAAGACCGCGTCATGCTAGCAAAACTTTACTGGTTTACTATTGAATTTGGCCTCATCCAAACCGCTGCCGGCATGCGCATCTACGGAGGCGGGATTCTTTCTTCCATGGGCGAAACGCCTTATGCACTGGAGAGCTCCGTGCCGCAGCGAAAAGCATTCGATGTACTTGAGGTACTGCGCACACCTTACCGCATTGATATCATGCAGCCCATTTATTATGTCATCGATAGTTTCGATGTATTGTTTCATTTAATTGATATGGATTTGATTGACCTCATACATCAAGCGCGTCAACTCGGCATGTATGAGCCCGTTTATGCTACTGACTCACAACCATAAGATCAAAATGGAGTACCTCTATGCCTGAATTACATACCATACGCTGTGTAGGCTGCGAAGGCGGCATTCCTCCGCTGACACACGAAGAAATCAACAAATTGCTTCCCGAGCTTCAAGACTGGAAAGTCAGCCAGGATGGCAAATTCATCAGCCGGCATTTTAGCTTCAAAGGATTTTACAAGACCATGGCTTTTGTGAACGCCGTTGCATGGATTGCCAATCAGGAAAATCATCACCCGGATATGGAAGTGGGCTATAACTATTGTCTGATTAAATATACCACGCATGCGGTGGATGGATTAACGCAAAATGATTTCATCTGCGCTGCCAAAATTGATAAATTGGAAGCATAAACTAAAAGGAATTAAAAGTGAATAATCGTAATAATTTTTCGAATATTTATTCGAAAACAAAAAAGCTGCATGATCAACTCGATAAACATCCTTTCCTAATAAGGTATGCGCAGGATAAATTTACATTAAAAGATCGATATAGACATTTATGTGAATTATTGCCTATTTATGAAGCTATCGAAGAAAAGATGCGAAATTGCACTTACGGTAATGAGCTTTGCTCGCATAACGAATTATCTGAAGTCATGGAACGCGCAAAGTTAATTAAAGAAGATCTCGATTTTATGCGCGAAAAAAGTGGAATCACCTTTACAGATTATCCGCTCGCTCAAAAAACAAGCGAATACATTTCAGCGATTAACAAAATGACTGATCCGGAAGAAATCTTCGCCCATTTTTATGTGCGCATTCTAGGGGACTTTCATGGCGGCCCGCTAACAAAAGCACGTGTTACCGCCTTATTCAAAAATAGAGCCATGTATTCTGAGGATGCGCCTGATGCAGGTGTAAAATTCTATACCTTCAACGCGGAAACTTCCCCACTATTTCACCAATGGCTAAATAACAAAAAACTGGCTGAAAAGTCTTTCGATTTTGCCAATCAGGCTTTCAAGGCGCATCTTGATATTTTTGATGAATTGGAACAAAAGCGTTCCTCTAGCAGTGTCATTAAAAATTTCTCGGCATTTTTTTGCTCGAAAAAGTCCATGGTTGTTGGCGTTTCACTTGCTACCGTAGCTGCTGTAAAAATAAGCTATCACATGCGCTAAAGATAATATAAATTATCAGGAACATTTTTGCTAAAAAGGATTGAGTGTGAAGATTGGAATTCCCAAGGAAATCGTACCAGAAGAATCCCGTGTCGCCGCTGTACCAGAAACAGTAGCTAAAATGATTAAAGCAGGATGGGAAGTGGTTGTGGAATCCGGTGCGGGAGCCCGCTCCTATATTGAAGATCAGGATTATGAAAAAGTAGGCGCAAAAATAGCCGCAAGCCCTGAGATGCTTTTCGATCAAGCTGAGATCGTGCTTAAAGTACAGCGGCCGCTTTTTAATGACAAAAAAAGCCTGCATGAGCTGGATTTAATGAAAGCAAACAGCATTCTGCTTGCGCCACTTTTTCCTACTCGCCATCCTGAGCTTCTTGCTAAACTCAATGCCAAAAAAATCACTTCTTTTTCCCTGGACATGGTCCCTAGAATTGCACGCGCTCAATCCATGGATATCTTAAGTTCGATGAGCAATATTGCCGGCTACAAAAGCGTCATCATGGCAGCAAATTATCTGGGCAAACTTTTTCCGATGATGACCACAGCAGCAGGCACTATTCTTCCAGCTAAAATAATTGTGATTGGTGCAGGCGTGGCTGGTTTACAAGCCATTGCAACGGCTCGTAGACTAGGCGGTGTTGTCTTGGCTTTTGATACGCGTCCTATCGCTGAAGAACAAGTGCAAAGCCTGGGTGCAGAGTTTGTTTGTCTGCAAACTTCCCATGCGGAAGCGCAGGATGCGGGCGGCTATGCAAAAGAACAATCTGCTGATTTTTATCAGCAAGAGCAAGCCGTTATTCAGCAACACTTGAAAGAAGCAGACGTAGTCATTAGCACAGCGCTCATTCCAGGTAAACCTGCACCGCTTCTGATAACAGCAGAAATGGTGAAAACAATGAAACAGGGAGCAGTCATTGTTGATCTCGCTGTTGAGCAGGGCGGCAATTGTGCGCTCACTAAACCGGGAGAAATCATTATCAAGCATGGCGTCACGCTCATCGGCGTTTTAAATGTGCCGGGTACATTGCCTATACACGCAAGCCAATTATATTCACGCAATCTTTTTGCTTTTCTAAATCACATCAACCCTCAACGCCACGTAAACGAATGGGATTTTACTGATGAAATTATTAAAAGCTGTCTCATCACCCATCAGGGAGAAACGGTTCACCCCAGTGTTCAACAAGTAAAATTGCCTGCGGGCTAATAAAAACAGCGCAGACTTGCAATTATACGGTAAATTCTGTGTAATGGTCGTCTTACCATTGTTGGTAACACACTGTAAGCAGGGATCGCATTATGTCACATACAATTGGAATAGCCGATGTTTATATTTTTGTTCTTGCAAGTTTTCTCGGTTTTTTACTGATTTCACGTGTACCTCCGCTACTGCATACGCCGCTCATGGCAGCTACCAATGCCATTTCAGGTATCGCACTGGTCGGTTCGCTTGCCGTTGCAGGAGAGAATTATGACATGATCACGAATGTGCTGGCTCTTATCGCCGTCACCTGTTCTACAATCAATGTTGTAGGTGGATTTTTAATTACGGACCGCATTCTGGGCATGTTCAAAAAAAGCAAAACTGAGAGCCATCAGCAATGAATCTGTTACAACTCTGTTATCTGCTTTCTGCAATCTTATTTATTTTAGGTATTAAGTCATTAAGTTCCCCTGAAACAGCAAGACGGGGCATGAATTTAGCCTCGCTTGGCATGCTGATTGCAATTTTAGGAACACTTTTCGCTAGTCATATTGTCACTTATAAATGGATCATCGCGGGTCTCATACTGGGCACACTCCTGAGCCTTCCTATTTCGCTCTGGATACCCATGACAAAAATTCCCCAGCGTATTGCGCTTTCACATGCGGGCGGCGCACTCGCGGCCTGCCTCATTGGTGTTGCAGAATATTATCGCTACCGATCTAATCTCAGTCCTCTCAGCATGAGTATTATTAGCATCGAGGTCATGCTGGGTGCGCTCACGTTCACAGGCAGTCTCATGGTCGCGGGAAAACTGCATGGCACACTGCCTGCGCGGCCTGTTACTTATAAAGGCCAGAATATTGTCAATCTTTCCCTGTTTGCAGGGATGGTCCTCCTTCTTCTCTATCTCATCCTTTATCCTCAAGTCAATCTGCTATTTTACACCTTATTATCCCTGGCATTTTTATTCGGTGTGCTGCTTGTGACACCAATTGGCGCCGCGGATATGCCAGTCGTGATCGCTATTTTTAACGCCTATGGCGGACTCACCGGCGCCATGATGGGATTTATGCTGGGTAACCGCATCCAGATTATCACCGGAGCGTTGGATGGCGCGTCGGGATTTATTCTCTCCATTTTAATGTGCCGCGCCATGAATCGGTCAATCCTGAATGTCTTGTTTGGCGCATTTGGCAAACTAGAGGAAGATGCACACCAGAGGAGAGCAGCTACTTCACAATACAAAAAAGAACCTCAGCCTATCACGGTAGAAGAGGCACTGCCCTTTTTTGACCAAGCCAAATCAGTGATCATTGCGCCCGGATATGGTATGGCAGCTTCTCAAGCCCATCACGCCCTGCGGGAATTCGTTGATAAACTGAAAAGCCATCGCACCAATATAAAGTATGCCATTCATCCCGTAGCGGGCCGCATGCCTGGTCATATGAATGTACTACTCGCAGAAGCAAATGTGCCTTATACGGATCTTTTTGATATGGATGAAATCAATGCTGAATTTTCTCACACGGATATCGTATTAGTGGTAGGCGCCAATGACGTCACTAATCCGGCCGCACGTCATATTAAGTCCAGTCCCATTTACGGCATGCCTATTTTGAATGTCGACAAGGCAAAAAAAGTAATTGTATTAAAACGCAGCATGAATCCCGGTTTTTCCGGCGTTGAAAATGAACTGTATGTTCAGGATCATACCTGGTTATTGTTTGGTGATGCGAAAGACAGCCTTAACAAGCTAGCTTACGCCTTCAAGCGTGCATGGAACAGTTAGCGATGAAAATGTGTAGAAAATCATCAAGGAACCAACAATAACAGGCGTCGCAGTAGAAATATGAATAGTGAGTTTAACGCTCTCGACATTTTTACTTTAAGCAGTATACTTCACCCTTCTAAAAAATTTAACACCAATTCTAGGAGTTTTTATGATTACTCTCCATACTAGCTATGGCCCTATAAAAATTGAATTAGATCTAGAACACACACCCAAGACAGCAGAAAATTTTCTGTCTTATGCCAAAAGTGGTTTTTATGATGGTACAATTTTCCACCGCGTCATGAATGGCTTCATGATCCAGGGAGGGGGTTTTAACGCGGATATGCAGCAAAAAAAGACGCAAGGACCGATTCAAAATGAAGCTAATAAAGCGATGCCAAATAAACGCGGCACCATCGCTATGGCACGTACTTCAGACCCCCATTCTGCAACAGCGCAATTTTTTATTAACGTTGTTGACAATGATTTTCTAAATTTTTCATCAGAGTCCAGTAACGGCTGGGGCTATTGCGTATTTGGCAAAGTCACGGAAGGAATGGATGTGGTGGATAAAATAAAAAAAGTTGCTACGACCTCACGTGCTGGGCATCAGAACGTACCTGTTGAAAATGTCATTATCGAAAAAGTAGATATCGATGAAAAGTAATCATTAGCTAGTCGGGTGGGCACTGGTTTTATTACCCACCCTTATCTTCTTATTAAATAATCACACAGCAGGATTTTTTTCGTTTTTTCTTTGTATTTTTTGCGATAGTAACAGGTGCTTGGAATAAGCTTTGTTTTGCTTCAGAGACCTTGCTTGAAGCAAGGTTATTTAAGCAGTTGCGTAAGTTATCTGCCTGGCTGCATTCGCTTTGGATATAAGGCAAAACTCGCTTAGCCATTTCGCGTGAGCATAATAACGACTGGCATTTTTTTTCTGCATTGGGCTGATTCGCTTGTAATTCCGGTGCGTATGGCAGTTTAAGCAGCTTGCACAAAAATCCGTTTAAGAGCATATTTTTTTCCAATTTGATATGATGTTCTTCATGCCATTGCTGAAGGGCTTCACGGAATTGAATGTAATTATTGCCATATATTTTCTCATAGTCCATCTCTTCAGGAACATATTTTCCCCAATGCGGTTTTGCGTTTAACTGATGAAAGAAGAACTCATTCATTTTTTCCCTAAACGATTCAAAACCCGGCATACCTGGACTTGAAACAATATCAAATCCGCAAATATGCTTGTTCGCACCATGAATGCTGGTGGATAATCCTCCATTGGTTCCCTGAAATAGCCGCAAATAAGCTGCATAAGTAACAGGATACTGCTTGTTTTTTGCAAACTCACTTAACGTTTTAACCAAGTTTTCTATTGCCACAATGGTTTCATGGCCATGATCGCCCACTTCAAATAAATAATCGACATCATTAATTTCTCGTGGAAATGACGTTTGGTAATGAGTGGTCGGCCATGGACCTACTGAAATACGATCTTTTTCACCCACTTTCAGCTTGGAGACAAGATACATCATGTAATAAGGAACCACTGACGGCTCAGCCTTAAGTAAATCAGTAATCTTAAATCCTTCCTGTAACTTAATTTCCAATTCTTGCCAACACCGCGAAAAAACAGAATGCGTATTCACATTATTGACACTCTTTTCGACTGGACGCCAACGGTAAATCACGACATTTTTAAGATCGCGATTGGTTAATTCATCGGATTGATAGGTTGGAACATACATCACACTCACATAAGGATCATTGATAAATAGCCCGCTTCTTATTTCATCGATTAATTCAGCTACGCTTCGCGCTTCCATCACGCATTGCATTTTTTTGGCTTCAACACATGCGATTTCCATGTTCAGTACAATACCAAACACGCCCAAATGTGCTGAACGAATTGCTTCAAAATTTTGATGGGTGTCGTCAATTCTAACAATTTCTCCATTTGGCAGGCAAAATGTAATTGCCCGAATCAATCCCGCAAAGCTGGGTTGATCTCTGCCTGTACCATGACCAGCGGTTGCAGATAATCCTGATACCGTGACATAGGGAATTAAGCTGGAAGTAGGTAAAACGAGATTGTATTTGTCATACAAGACAGAATCCAATTTACCGATATTAACACTTGCACCGACGTTAATGATATTGTTGTTATGCGTTAACGAGATAGCCTGAAATTCAGGGCCAACGAGGCGCACAACCACGTCCGCATCTATCAATGGTGTTAACGAATACGACTCACTGTATTCCTCATCGAGGCCGCCTGCTGCAGCACGCAGTACGATACGCTCCTTGGCATCACGTGTGTTATTCATTTCATTTATCTTTTTTACTAGCAATTGCAATGATGTTGAATCAGCAATATCAAGCACAAGCGCATGAGTTAATTCGACATTCTGTGAAAAATTTTTCCAGCCTGTGCTTGATTTTATTTTGGTATGCAGGTGATGGTGGATATATTCGGTAAGTGTATTTTTGTCGTGGATATTGAGTGTCATGACAGTATCTCCTTATATTTCATCCGCGATGATGGAGCTTCCTTGATGCAATCAATTCTGTCTTAGCACTTACACACTGTTTTCATTAATACGCTAGCAAGTTAAACTTAAGAAAATCTTAAACTAGAAATAACCGATTGAATGATTTATTTTAATCATTCGACGTCACGTTATTTCTGGTGTACTCTTTATGCTGTAAAAATGCGGGGATTTTATTTTACGCTGATCGTTTGTATTTGTGTTTTTTTTAATTCGGAGCGAGCGGTGGCAACCATTATCATTTTTTGTGTTTTTTTATTAGCGGGCGGTTTAGCATTGTTCAGATACAGCAAAACCAGTCTCATCCTGTTTATGGCTTCGCTATCCAGTTTTCTTTTAGTCGGTGATGGAATTTTGCCAGCGCTACTGCTTAACTGGCTTGAATCTCCTTTCGCCAGCTACACTCAGCCGTCTGACTGGAAAAAAACCAATGCCATCGTGTTATTAGGAGCAGGCACGATGAAACATAAATACAATGAGATACAGGCTGTAAAGCCGTCATTGCTTGCTTACTCAAGAATAAACCGAGCAGCGCAACTTTATTTTTCATGTAAAAAAAGCGGCAACGCATGTACAGTTATTGTAAGCGGCGGAGATACAAGCGGCAGTGGTGTATCTGAAGCGGTTGTTTATAGTGAGAGTTTAGTTCAGCTAGGCATTCAGCCAACTGACATTCAACTCGAACCTGCGAGTAAAAACACATTTAAAAATGCAGAATTCACCAGCAAGATATTAAAAAGCAAACATTATGATCAGGTTTTTTTGGTTACTTCGAGCCTACACTTAAAGCGCGCCCTATCATATTTTTCTCACTTTGGTATCGAAGCAATTCCTGTCCCTTCTGATTTTCCAACACCGTCGCTGTCTATTATGCCTTCGAGTTATCATTTTGTATTAATGGATCTCGCTATGCATGAATGTGCGGGTATCGCACGATTGCATGTTTACAATTTTTTAGGCTGGAATGCCTCAGTTGTTTCACCAGGTGCCGTATAAAGTGCGCTGCTTGAAACAATAAGCCAGCTGCAGCCAAGCTCTATGCTTTTGAGACGGGTTCCAGTGCATGTCTCACAGCAATAGGTTTAGGCAGAATGTAAACCATATTGTTCCCGGTGACGGATGAAACTTCGCACTCATAATCAAACGCTTTTAATAAAAAATCCGTATTAATCATTTCACGTGGATGGCCTTGCCCTAAAACGATTCCATTCTTCAACAAGATGACTTCATTCGCTATTTCCATTACTTGATGCAAATCATGGAGAATAACAACGATCGTTTTAGCATATTTTTGCTGCAAATCCGCCAACAACTGCAACATATTGCGCTGCTGTTTAAGATCGAGTCCTGTCATCGGCTCGTCGAGCAAAAGATATTGTGCTTGTTGTGCCAGCATGAGTGCAATACGCGCTCGTTGCTGTTGGCCGGCTGATAGAATAGCAACAGGCCGGTCTGCATGGATAGACAAATCGGTCAGACGTATTGCATCTTCGATAGCAGCAAGATCATTTGCATTCAATCTCCCGAACCAAGATTGATGGCAAAACCTCGCCAGGGCTACATATTCACGCACTGTCAGGCTAGCCGGAATTCGGCACTGCTGAGGGAGATAAGCGATTTTTTTTGCCAGCGCCTTGCGTGAATAACCTGAAATAGCCACATTATCCAATAGAATAGTCCCGGCATGGGGCAACATAAGGCCTGCTAGCAATTTTAATAAAGTTGATTTGCCCGACCCGTTTGGACCCACCAAACATGTTACACAATGCTGAGGAATTTGCAGACTGATGTCGGAAAAAAGAGCTTGTTTCTTGTGATGGTATGTCACACTATGAAGTTCAATTCCACTCATATTGACCTCGAAAGTAGCGGAATAAAATATATAAAAATAACGGAGCGCTCATCATGTTTGTCATGAGTCCCGCAGGAATTTCTGCAGGCGAAATAAGACAGCGCCCGAGTGTATCCGCAAGCAAATACATCAGCGCACCGACCAGGAAACTAAGTACAAACACATAACGTGGGCGGTTACCCACTAGGATACGCGCAAGATTGGGCGCAACAATACCTAAAAAACCCATATTCCCCACGCCGATGACACTGGTGCCAATCAACACAGAAGCCGTCATAAAACAATAGACACGATAACGCTTCATCGGCACACCAATGCTGTGGCAGGTTTGATCGTCCAAGGTAAGAACATTAAAGTATTTGCTTAACATCAACGCAGCAGGCAATGCTACCAGTGCCATCATTATAATTAATGTCACTGTTTCATCATTAATGGCATATAACGTTCCCGTAAGAAAATGCAGATAATCATCCAGATCCTGAGGGGCGTTGAGAATGAGCAGCTGTAAAAAAGCGGTCGCTGTAAAACTGATACTAATGCCTGCCAATATTACACCGAGACGATTGCTGCTCTGCTGATTTTTGGTAAACGAGAAGCAAAGGATAAATCCAAGCATGGCGCCGGCCGTGCCCATGACCACATTCATGACAGGTGATTTCAACCAGAGTATTTCACAGACTACAATCAACAGACACCCCAGAGAAGTTAGCCCTGTCAAATCAGGCGCTACCATGGCGTTGCGTGTCAACGCTTGCAGCATGGCGCTGCCCATCGCCAGCATCCCGCCGCAGAAAATAGCGGCGATTTCCCTGTTGAATCGCAGTCGGATAATAAAATCGGCCGCGCGATGTGCGTCTGCTTGCAAATGAAATAATTTACCGAGCGGAACAGTGCCTACCAAAAGGCCCAGAATAAAAAAGCCGCCCAGCAGCAAACTGAGTCCAAGCGCAAACAGGCCAAACATGCGTCGGTAAGGAAAATAAGCATCAGCTTTGATCATACGCAACATACCGTCGAGTAATGAATAGCAGCAAGGGTGCGGCCATCAATAGCATGATAATCCCTACTGGTGGCGGTGTTTGAGGCGAAACAATACGTGTCATGAATTCCGCGATCAGCAGGAAGGCAGCCCCAAATACGGCGCAAAAGAACATAAGGTGGTAACTCTTGTGAGTGAGAGGTTTTACTAGATGGGGTATCACCAGACCAAAGAAAAGCAGCGGCCCAATGATGCTGGTCAACAGTGTCGCGAGCAGAATGGATAAGCCCAGCAGAAATAGCCGATATTGGTGAATAGCAACACCCAGGGTATTTGCTTGGAATTCGTCAAGATCCAGCAAGTCCAACCGCTTCGCCAACAAAAACGCAGCCATCATTAATGCAATAAAAGGCAGACAAATAAATTGGATATCATGCATGGTCACCCCATGCAGCGAACCATTTAAATCATATAAAATGGCTTGTGCGTGATAGGGGAAAGCCAATAATACGGCTTGAATCACAGAATAATAGAGAGAATTAAACGCCACACCAATCAAGGTAATACCAAGTGTTGAGGCTCCTATTTTTTTAACAATGGCCTGCATTAAAAAATACGTGAGCAATCCGCCCAACACGGCAACGGAAATTGCCGCCGGCCGCACAATCTGTGGCATTAGCATATGACTGATAATTACACTGAGTGCCGCACCATATTCAATGCCTGATAAACTGGGGCACGCCAAAGGGTTTTGTGTAACACGCTGCAGTAATAATCCTGCAATGGCCAAGCCGCTGCCTGCCATCATTGCCATCAGTACCATCGGCAGACGCACTTGCATGATATTGATGGTTGTCTCGTCCGTAGCGCCCGGATGCTGAATAGCGGCTATGAGGTCATGCCAGCTATAATTCATGGCGCCGCACTTTAAATCACAAAGCGCAAAAATAACAATAAGCATGAAACCTAGCATTAGCCAGCGAGCGGGTGACACATGGCCGAACGTCTTTTTTTTCATTATCAAGAAATCAATAAAATTCCGGTTATTAATAGCCCTACCGCTGCCCATTGTAGCAAAGACAGTTTCTCTTTAAAGAACACCACCAGCAATATCACGGCAACAAAATTGCGCGCCGAAAAAATGGGAACAATAACGGATGCCGGGCCGCGAGCAATGGCATAAGCCAATAAACCCATTCCTGTTGCTGAAAACAAGCCTATCGCAGCGCCTAATAAAAAAGCAGGCCGATGCGTATTAATCACCATCGCTCCACCCATTCCAGCTTCTTCCAACAAGGGTAAGCGAGGCTGCCCGCGATTATCTTTCAAAAGTTTCCTAATAGCGAGAGCCCCTGCAAACAAATATCCAAAAAACAGCACGTTGATATTATTCATCCCTGCCTCATGGGCAATTTTTAATCCACCTTCGCGCATAAAAATAAACAGGATGGCAAGTACGACAAAGAGTGCCCACATTCGGCTTTTAATTAATGTGTTGCTAAAATTGGCACCCAGAAGCGAAACCGCCGTCATCATGCAGGCAACACCTGCATACTGCCAGCCGGAAATTTTTTCATGATAAATCAAGGCTGACATGATAATGACTAGCAGAATGTTTAAACTCATCAGCGGTGATGTCAGACAAGCGGGGCCTGTATCATAGGCCCGGACCAGAAAGGAATTACCATAATACGAACCGAGTCCAATCAGCAGGGCGAATGCAAGCACCCCGCTGTTCAGCACAATAGACCCGCCTGTTAACAAGGCTCCCAGAAATACAATGCTGCCAGCGGTATAAAGGCCGAGTAGCATGCTTGCCCCTGGATAGTTTTTATGACTACCCACTTTGAGCAAGAAGCCACCTATACCAAAAATGACAGCACTTGCAAAAGCTGCCGGAAGCCACATCATGCGACATTACCGAAACAAGTCGTTTGGCAAGCGGGCTGCTTTAGGTGACCGCTGCAAATATCATAAGGACTTAATGAAGCAGATAAACGTCCGTACGTGACATATTGCATGATTTCCTCAATGGTTTTGTCATGCAGATTGAGCCGCGCCAGATTCAAGCCTGTTCGCAAGTAATTGGTATTGTTGAGGAGGCTTGCGATATTAATCAGATTACCCATGACAAATGATTCACTGTGCACCAGCTTGCCTAGCCCATACCAAGGCACCATAAGCCCCGCCACATCCTGTGTAATATAGCGTTCCTGCAGGGAAGAAGGGCAAAGCGGCAAAGCATTATGCGCTGGTGATTCACGGAAAAACTGATAGACGGATTCGTAACGTGTACCATAATATTCCGCCATCAAATCCAAGTACTCATACATTTCAAGTCCCAGACGCTGACCAATGCGCAGGCGTTCCGCGTCGAGCCGTTCGATCACACTGGCAATTTCGGGTGTAATACCATCCTTATAAAAATAAAAAACTTCCTTGCCTTTGCCTATCCTGCCTGCGTTCAGCAAAGTAATAGCAGGGTGCGTCATACCGCTGGTAATATTCATCCCAAGTGACAGCACATCCTGATAGGTAATCATCTGGCAGGGAAAAACCGGCCCTAATTTGCGAATATGTTTATGAATGGCAGCGGCAGGAATGCTGGCTACAGCCAGTTTCTTTTTGACCGCAATAATTTCTACCGTCCCGGCATTATCCGAACGGCAAACATATGGCAGTGAGGCGATATCGATCATGTCAATGTCCGCCATTTTGCCAGTTTTTTCTAACAACTTCAGATAGCTAAGCGACGCAAAATTGGCTGCCAGCGTAATGACGGTTTGGCCAGGTTTCAAATAAGGCAGCATTTCAATAAACATGGCTTCATGAGCATAGGAAGGTAGCACAAGAAATATATATTCGCTCTGTTCCATCGCCTGTTGTAGATCCGTCGTGACCCGCGCAATAGGCACAAATTGATTGATCAGCCCCTTGCCCTGGATACCGCGTGCTTTCGCGATCGCCGCAATTCCACCAGGATGATCCGGATGAGCATACAAACTGACTTTACAACCTTTTTGCGATAAGTCCGCGGCTAATGCCTGTCCGCCGTGACCACATCCAATAATTGCTACGTTTATCATTGATCTCTCCTCCTAATTTTATAACGCGGTATTTGGCTGATTTGTCAGAAATTGCGTATCCACAGCCTGCTTTAACATTAATTCTGTGGCTAACATGCCATGATTTTTAGCCCACAAATCCCTATCCATAAAGTAAACACGCTTCATTTTAACAGCCCGTAAGGTTTGCCATAATGGGTTGCGGATCAGAGCGCGATACGGATTGAGATCGCCGTCTGTCAGCAACACGACGATGCTATCGGGATCCTGTGCTAACAGCGTCTCA
The DNA here is from genome assembly GCF_902459475.1 of Aquicella lusitana. NCBI lineage: Bacteria > Pseudomonadati > Pseudomonadota > Gammaproteobacteria > Legionellales > Coxiellaceae > Aquicella > Aquicella lusitana. Next base: position 217,229 of record NZ_LR699115.1, read on the forward strand.
AGCGGCACAGGCGTAGACTGTTCCTTGCGCGAAACAGTAATCACATTGGGGTGAGCAAAATCATTGAGAATTTTTGATGTCAATGCATTGGCGGTCAGCGCCTGAAACTGCCCAGCATTGCTGACATAACCAATAATGACGCGCGCAGGATGAGCAGTGCCTATTTTCTTTGCGGCCGCATACTGATCACGCAGCCGTTTTGATAACGCCGCTACTTTATTCTGGGTCTTTGTTGCTTGCGCCAAGATCTGCAGATTATTTATCTGGATATCAATATCGCCTAAAAGGCCATTCAACATCAGCGTAGGTGCGATTTTTGTCAGGAGCGGATAAATCTCACTCTGCATGGTTTTGTCCGCGATAATCAGATCCGGTCGCAACGATATGATTTTTTCCAGATTCGGCTGCTGTCGTGTTCCTACATCGGTAATGCCCTGGATTTGAGATAACAGAAAAGGCGGGTTAGTTCCTTCGTCGGCACGGCTGGAAGCAAGACCAACCGGCTTGATGCCTAACTGAAGCAGATCATCCAACAGGCTAAATTCCAGGACTACAATACGGGTGGCAGGTTTAGCGAGCATCACAGTGCCTGTTTCCGTCCGAATAACCATTGGCTGAGCATCCGCCCACGCTGGAAGGAATATAAAAAATACTGCTGCAAATAAAATGGCAAGACGTGACAGCTTGTGCTTCATACTCACTCCTGTTGTTATGGAAAAGGTGTCCGGTAAATAACCGCGTTAATGATAATCATTCTCATTTGTATAGGCAAGGTATTTGATAAAAAATAAAATCTGTGCAAAATTTAGTCTTAATTAAGGAAGGCACACGCTATAATCGGCAATGCCCAATAGGAAGATTCTGAGGCTAAGCCCCTGCTTTAGAGTCCACTATCTTCCCTCGTTTGACCAACTGTCGCAGCGGATTCCCGCCTATATAATAGGCGAGTTCCGCCGGATGCGCTGCCTCCCAGACGGCAAAATCAGCATAATTACCTAACGTTAACGTTCCCTGCTTGTGCAAACCCAGTGCTTTCGCTGCATAACGTGTCACGCCTGTCAATGCTTCTTCCGGTGTAAGACGAAAGAGTGTGCATGCCATATTCAAAGCAATTAGCAGGGACAAAAGAGGTGAAGTACCTGGATTACAATCCGTAGCAATCGCCATCGGGACACGATGCTGGCGTAATAATTCAACAGGCGGTTGTGCTTTTTCACGTAAAAAATAATAGGCACCTGGCAGCAATACAGCGACCGTGCCGGATTGCGCAATCGCTTTTATACCCGCTTCTGAAATATGTTCGAGATGATCAACTGACAAGGCTTGATAAGCGGCTGCCAAGGAAGCGCTGCCGGAATCGGATAATTGTTCTGAATGACATTTAACTGCAAGCCCGTGCTGCTTTGCCGTCTTGAACACACGCTCAGTCTGCTGCAAATTAAAAGCAATTTTTTCACAAAAAACATCGACAGCGCTGGCAAGCTTTTCGCGGGCAACCTTCGGTATCATTTCTTCGCAGACCAAATCCACATAAGCATCCGGCGCTTCACGATATTCTACGGGTATGGTATGGGCGCCTAAAAAAGTCGTGCATACGGTCATCGGTAGTAATTCCTCGATGCGTTTTGCAACACGCAATATTTTTAACTCTGTATCCCAGTCGAGACCGTAACCGGATTTTATTTCCACCGTGGTCACACCACTCGCCAGCAATGCCCGGGCACGTTTTAAACTCGCCTGTAACAATGTTTCAAATGAAGCCTGACGGGTCGCGCGTACGGTGGATTGTATACCGCCGCCGCGCCGCGCAATCTCTTCATAAGAAACACCCTGCAGCCGCATTTCAAATTCGGATGCGCGGTTTCCGGCATAAATTAAATGAGTATGACAATCAATTAACCCCGGTGTGAGACAGTATCCCTTTACATCGTAAACCTGATCAGCAAGCGCATCCGGTTTGCCAGGCAGCGCGTTCATTGCGCCCAGCCAGGCAATGGTTCCCTCTTTCACTGCAATGGCTGCTTCCTGAATGAGCCCATAGCCTTGCTCGCAAGTCGCCATCACCGCATTGATCCAAATCGCGTCGAATTGTTTTTCCATTAAAGCCTATCCTGTCAAATTAAATCCTTCTACGCTTGCCATTATGAAACAACTCCATGAGAATACAACAAAATGACAAACAGGAGCATGATGGATGGCCCCATGGATTTCACATTATCATCCACCCGAATCTACCGTATGGCAGGGCCGAGCGGATTCACCTGCTCATGCCTGTTTCTTTCAAGTCATTCAGTTACTCAATCTAAAAGAACCGCTTCCTGTGATCGATCACTTCCCTGCATTTGCATTGCTGGGTTTTCGCTGCGATGAAGGCATTCGCCGCAATTTTGGCCGTACTGGCGCAGCAGAAGGTCCGCTCGCCATCCGCACCGCATTGGCGAGACTCGCTGTGCAAACGCAACCACTCACCTGTTTTGACGCGGGCGATATTCTCTGTACAGACAGCGATCTGGAAAGCGCGCAGCATGCGCTAGGGGAAGCTGCTTCTCTTTTACTGCGGCAGGGAATCACGCCCATCGTACTCGGTGGCGGCCATGAAGTCGCGTGGGGGCATTATCAGGGTATTGCAAAATACTCTGTGCAGGAAAGTTTGGGCATTATTAATTTTGATGCCCATTTTGACATGCGTCCTCTGCTGCCTGATCACCAGGGGAGTTCTGGTACGCCCTTTTTACAAATCGCTGAAGCACACCGTGCTACACAACGTCGCTTTGATTACAATTGCATCGGGATTCAGCGTGCAGGCAATGTGCGTGCATTGTTTGAAACAGCAAAGCGTTATGACACGCATATTTTTCTCGCTGAAGAACTACATCAATCACGATATGAGAATTGCATTGATTTTGTTAGCGAAGTTATTAACCGAAATCAACTGATCTATTTGAGTCTTTGTCTGGATGTTTTTGCTGCGCCTTATGCACCCGGCGTCAGCGCACCGCAAACGTTGGGCTTAACTCCCTGGCAAGTGCTGCCTTTTATTCGCCAGCTGGCTGCTTCCGGCAAAGTTATCAGTTATGACATTGCAGAATTATCACCTCCGTATGATGTTGATGGGCGCACTGCCAAACTGGCCGCGCACTGTGTTTATGACATCATCCACTACCATAAAAAAAGGAAATCGTCATGGGATTGACCACACGCCGACATGATTCAACACGTGTCATTCATGCGTCGCATGGCACAAGGTTAACAGCAAAAAGCTGGCTGACTGAAGCAGCGTTGCGCATGCTGATGAATAATCTGGACCCAAACGTGGCGGAAGCACCCAGTGATCTGGTTGTTTATGGCGGCATTGCTCGCGCCGCACGTAACTGGGAATGCTTTGACAAGATCGTGGAATCGCTTACCAATTTAAATGACGATGAAACCCTGCTGATTCAATCAGGAAAACCTGTTGGTATTTTAAAAACGCATATCAACGCACCGCGTGTATTGATTGCTAATTCCAATCTCGTCCCACATTGGGCCACGTGGGAACATTTTCATGAATTAGATAAAAAAGGCTTGATGATGTACGGCCAAATGACGGCAGGTTCGTGGATTTATATCGGCAGTCAGGGAATCGTTCAAGGCACTTACGAAACATTTAGTGAAGCAGGCAGACAGCATTACGCGGGTCATCTTAAGGGTAAATGGATTCTCACCGCAGGTTTAGGCGGCATGGGTGGCGCACAACCACTTGCCGCCACCATGGCTGGTGCATCCATGCTTGCAGTGGAATGTGATCCCAAACGCATTGAGCGACGGCTTGAAACAGGTTATCTCAATCTGCAAACAACACATCTTGATGAAGCATTGGCCATTATTAAAAAACATACGGAGTCAGGTACACCTATTTCAGTAGGTCTGCTGGCAAATGCAGGGGATATCTATCCTCAGCTGGTCGAGCGTGGCATCAAACCCGATATGGTCACCGACCAAACCAGCGCACATGACCCCTTAAATGGTTATTTGCCGCGCGGCTACACGCTGGAACAGGCAGAGGAATTGCGTCGTTCTGACCCCAAACGCGTTATTCATGACGCCAAAGCTTCCATGGCCATTCAGGTTAAAGCAATGTTGGCATTTCATCAGCAGGGCATTCCGGTTTTTGATTACGGCAATAATATCCGGCAAATGGCCAAAGACATGGGCGTAGATAATGCATTTGACTTCCCGGGATTTGTACCCGCCTATATTCGGCCATTGTTTTGCCGCGGTGTCGGCCCTTTCCGATGGGTCGCTTTATCAGGCGATCCGGAAGATATTTACCGCACGGATGAAAAGGTAAAAGAGTTGATGCCCGACGATACACATTTGCATAACTGGTTAGACATGGCCAGGCAGCGCATACACTTCCAGGGTTTACCTGCACGCATTTGCTGGATCGGACTTGGGGACCGTGCGCGCATCGGTCTCGCTTTTAATGAAATGGTCCGGAATGGCATAGTAAAAGCGCCGATTGTAATTGGCCGTGATCATCTTGACTCGGGATCCGTCGCCAGTCCGAACCGCGAAACCGAAAATATGAAAGACGGTTCCGATGCCGTATCAGATTGGCCTTTATTAAACGCACTCATTAATTGTGCAAGCGGTGCTACCTGGGTGAGCTTCCATCACGGCGGTGGCGTAGGAATGGGCTATTCACAGCATGCAGGTATGGTCATTGTCGCAGACGGCAGCGATGCGGCTGTAAAACGCCTGGCATGTGTATTAACCAATGATCCCGCTTCAGGCGTGATTCGACACGCCGATGCCGGCTACGAAGACGCCATCCAATGTGCAAAAGAACATCATTTGAAATTGCCCATGGTGAAATAAGGCTGATAACATGAAATTCACGCTCAAACCCGGCCAGTTGAAATTGTCTGACATCCGTCTTTTGCTGGATGAAAATCGGATACTTGAACTGGATAAAAGCTGTTTTGCTTCCATTTATGCTGCCGAAAAAGTAATTACAGACATCATCGCTGCAAATCAAGTTGTCTACGGCGTAAATACCGGCTTTGGTGCACTAGCTAATACACACATTAATCCGGCTGACCTTGAAAACCTGCAACGCAGCCTCGTTCTCTCTCATGCGGCAGGCACGGGGGAGCTCTTAAATGATGAGACTGTACGACTCATTCTTGCTCTGAAAATTAATAGCCTGGCACGCGGTTATTCCGGTGTGCGAATGCAAACGATTGATGCATTGATTCAACTTTACAACGCAAAACTTTACCCCTGTATTCCTTCTCAAGGTTCAGTCGGCGCTTCCGGTGATCTCGCACCGCTCGCGCACATGGCAGCTGTTTTGCTGGGTGTAGGCCATGTTCGCTATCAAGGTACTATTATCACGGCAATAGAAGCCCTCGCCCACATTCATCTTAAACCCTTACAACTCGCGCCCAAGGAAGGGTTAGCGCTACTCAACGGCACACAAGTTTCAACAGCGCTCGCCCTCATGGGCTTATTGGCGTCGGAAGAAATTTTTATATCTGCGCTGGTGGCAGGTGCGCTATCCGTGGATGCCGCACGCGCGAGTGATACGCCTTTTGACGAACGTATTCAATTTATACGCGGCCATGCAGCACAAATAAAAGTAGCAAGTTTGCTGCGTGAACTTTTACAGCAGAGTGAGATACGCGACTCCCATCAGCAATGTCACAAGATACAGGATCCCTACTCGCTGCGTTGCCAGCCGCAGGTCATGGGCGCATGCCTTTCGCATATGCATTATATTAGCGAAGTGCTGCTAACAGAGGCGAATGCTGTATCCGATAATCCATTGGTTTTTATCGAGCAAAATGCGGTTCTTTCAGGCGGAAATTTTCATGCAGAACCGGTCGCGCTCGTCGCGGATGCGCTGGCAGTCAGCCTTGCTGAAATCGGTGCACTCTCTGAAAGACGCATTGCTTTACTTGTTGATCCACATTTCAGCGGCTTGCCTGCTTTTTTAGTAAATAATCCAGGCGTCAATTCGGGATTCATGATCGCACAAGTGACGGCAGCGGCCCTCGCCAGTGAAAATAAGTCGCTTGCTCACCCGGCGAGCGTAGACAGTTTGCCTACTTCAGCCAATCAGGAAGATCATGTTAGCATGGCAACCTATGCGGCACGCCGCTTACTGCCAATGGCAGAAAATACTGCCACGATCGTTGGCATCGAGCTATTGGCAGCGTGCCAAGGGATTGATTTCTTGCGCCCGCTTAAATCCTCTCCACAGCTTGAAAGAATACATACGCTGGTGCGGCAGCACGTTGATACCTACGACAAAGACAGATATTTTGCACCTGATATTCAGAAAATTAAATGGTTAATTCAATCGGGCAAAATTCGAAAACAAATTGATTTAACTATATTCCGGAAATAAATAAAGATAAAAATTTTTATCAAATTCAGGCTATCTTATTGGATAAAAACCTACTATTCATTTGCTATACTATAAACAGTTCGACGCTTGAAAATACTATAGTGAGAGGAAATGAAAATGCCTGTTTTTTTTCAAAAAAGCGAACAAATACCTACAATCGATAAGCAGGTCTTACTCATCCATAACAAGCATAATAACCAATTTTCTTTGCAATTAATGGCTTATAATCGAAATGACGATTCTGTTCTCCAAATTACCTTCTCACCTTACGAATCTGAATTAACCGAAAAAGACATTGCGGAATCAGAAGTTACGTCTTTAAATTTTGGCAACGATCCAGAGCTTGCCATGCAATTTCAAATGGCCCTTTTGACCTATGCTTTTGAACACAAAGATGAGCTAGAAAACAAAATTAATAATGATACAGTTGCTACTTTGATCAAAGTAGGATTAAAAGCATTTGAAAACCATCCTGAAATCACTAAACTTCCTTTACTGTTGGACACAAACAATGAAGAACTTTTGAAAACCCTATCAGCAAACGGCTCAGCGCTTGATATTAAACCTCATTTCGAAGACTTTTCAAAAATGGGTTTTGTCGCCTGTATTCCCGACTATACTTATCAAACAAAAGACATCGATACTTATACTTCTCCCTGCGCAGCTATTCTCAGCCCAACTGCACGTGACCCTTCTTATTTTGAAAAACAAAACCCCAAGAAACAGGAACCTTTTACGCTGTTTAAAGACAAAAGCCATACTTATTTTGAAGATCGAAAAGCTTCGCCCTTATTACCTTATAGTTCTATTTTTAAAGATAACCCGAATTTAGCCAAAAGAGGCATGTATCAGCGATTAGGTTCAGTGTTTGCATTCCGGGGCGATGATAGAAGCATAAACGAGATTTTTGAAGCGGGTGGATTCTGGCCGAATGTCACCCGGCCTAAAACGCCTTCTAATTATGCCAGCATAGATAGCTTGGATATCGGTTCACATCAAGAAGGCGGCGGACTTCCATTCTCAGCTCTGATTAGTTTTTCATTTGGTATTCGCGAAGCAGCAAAACGCGCAAATGATCAATACTACTATGTTACAGATGTTATCGGCGGCTACACAGAGCAAAACCGTGACACTGAAGATGAGCTAACTGCAGTGGGCGGCGTAGATTTTCAGAATGTTATTGCATTTCGCAAAGGCAATCACCATGGCCCCATCTACTTTAAAAAAGAATTTTATGAAAAACATCCCGCATTGGCTCATGAAATTTTATTGCTTATGAGTGGCAAACAGCCTTTCACAATAAAAGAAGGAATTGAATTTGTAGATTATGAAAATAAAAAATTTGGATACCGTAATTGGGACGGCGAGATTGAGTTTAAGGAGATGGACCAATTTAAATCTTCGCGAAGTTTTAGATAATAAACATTTAAAATATTCCCTTATAGATTCATAGCCTTGGTTTTTTCTCCCCTTCTTCAAGCAGTTAGAAAATTAAAATCTGGATCTAACTGATTATTATTAAATTAATACTGAATGTTGAAACTCGTTAACTTGATTCTTTTTTGTGATAAGCGTAACGTGAATATAGATGGGCGGCCTTACGAGGTGATTTATGTTATCTTGGATCTTCACGTTCTTGGTTCTAGCTATCATTGCAGCTGTCTTTGGTTTTACTGGTATTGCCGCTGCAGCGACCGGAATTGCAAAAATTCTTTTTTACATTTTTATAATCTTATTTGTTTTATCACTCATTGTGCACCTTGTTCGTAGAGGTCCGTGAGTGCAAGTCCCATAATAATAAATGGTCAAAAGGAGGGGATATTATGAATAAAGACATTGTAAAAGGTCACTGGAAAGAAATTAAAGGGAAATTAAAGCAACAATGGGGAAAATTAACAGACGACGAAATCGATACTATGCAAGGAACTTTTGAAGAGCTGGAAGGTAAATTGCAACGTCATTACGGTTATCAAAAAGAACAAGCCGAAAGGGAAATCGAAAAATTTTTAGAAAGGAATCATCTAACTGAAAAAACTTAATAAAAATATTTCGTGTTTTTAAAAAGCTGAATTCATCATTCAGCTTTTTTTTGGCTTTCTATAATTGAATCCGAATTGGATTTTACAACAAACTTTCTTGCTGCAATGATTGCTGAACAGATTTTCGCTGCTTGACTAGATGATAATATTGCATCAAATGAGGCCATTTTTCTGTGTCAAATTTAAAGTATATCGCCCAATTAATCATCACCAACATATAGGCATCCGCTAAGGTAAACTGATCACCCAGCAAGTATTTTTTGAGTTGAAGATGCTTATCCACATAACTTAATTTTGCATTTAGTAATGGCTTAAAAAATTGATCTTTCACTTCCTGCGATAAGGTAGGATTAAATAATGGACCAAAGCTCTTATGCAGTTCCGTCGCAACATAATTTTGCCACTCAAGAATACGATAACGGTTAAAATCATCCGTAGATGGTAATAATTCCACCACTTTTTCTTTATCTGCCAGATATTGTAAAATCACCCCATTCTCGGTAAGAATTCCATTTTGGTCTGTTTCTAATGCTGGAACAGCACCTTTATCATTAATCGAGAGGTAATCCTTACCAGATTCGGTTTTTTTGGTTCGCAAATCGACGGATTCATATTCGCAAGATAATCCCAATTCATTGATGATAATTCTGGAAGCTAGCGAACAGGCACCTTTGGAATAATACAGTTTCATTGTTTCTCCTTTAGTTACTTCCTTTGCTCGGATAGTTGGATTGAAAAGGGTAGGGAAAATTTTATCGCTACTATATAATCCTTTCGTAATAAATACCTAACTTAAGAGATAAGACCATGATAGTCAAAGTGGGAGTTGGTGTCATGATATTTAATGAGCACCAGCAGGTGCTGTTGGGTAAACGGCTTGGCAAGCATGGTTATGGTACACGGGCTTTTCCTGGCGGCCACTTGGAATACAAAGAATCACCCTTTGACTGCGCAGTGCGTGAAACCAGAGAAGAAACGGGACTCATTCTTAATTATGTCAATCAGGGGCCATGGACAAACGATGTCTTTGACGATGGCAGCCATTACCTCACCCTTTTTATGCTGGCGAATCATCCTGGCGGCATACCGCGTGTGCTTGAACCTGACAAATGTGAAAAATGGGAATGGTTTGATTGGAACGATCTACCCGCTCCGCTATTTAGAACGATTATAACTCTCAAATCCAATCATACCGACCTCATCAAAAGTCTGAAGGCGAAGGCGCATATCGGTAATTACGGGAGCATGCTCCCGTAATTATGGGGCAAACTTTTTGGTATACTGATGGCAGTAGGGATGTTTGCCCGTTTTTGCGTAGTAATCCTGATGATAAGTTTCTGCGGGCCAAAAAGTGCTAACCGGTTTAAGTTGCGTTGCCACTTCAAAGCCCAAACCTTTTAGCTCAGCGATTAATTTTTGGGCTATTTGCCTCTGTTTATCATCATAATAAAAAATGACACTCTGATATTGCTCACCTAAATCAGGGCCTTGACCGTTCGTTTGGGCCTGATCATGAATCTCAAAAAAATATTTGGTCAGGTTTTCATAATCTAAGCTTGCTGGGTCATAAATGACCCGAACCGCCTCATAATGACCGGTGCGACCCGAACAGATTTCCTCATAGGTTGGATAAGGCTGATGGCCTCCGGTGTAGCCAGCTTCGGCCTTTAGTACACCGGGTAATCTTTTGAAATAGTATTCCACGCCCCAGAAACAACCAGCGGCAAATATCGCTTCCTCTGTGTCCATGACATTGAGATCAGAAACAAAATCAAGGCTGAGTGAATTGACACAATGACGCGTATTCTTTGCGGTAAGTCCTTCCCCTTCAAAAACATGTCCCAAATGAGCCCGGCAGCGTACGCATAAAATCTCCGTGCGTCTGCCGTCTGCATCCATTTCACGAAGAATGGATCCGGCAATTTCTTCATCAAAACTCGGCCAGCCGCAGCCTGAGTGAAATTTTGTATGTGAACGATAAAGCGGTAAGCCGCACTGACGGCATAAATAAGTGCCCGATTCGCCGAAGCGATCATATTCACCTGAAAAAGGCTGCTCTGTTCCTTTGTCTTTCACGACAGCAAGCACATGCTCAGGCAAGCTTTTTGTTTTTATCATCGTGCGGCGGCCCTTAATCGGCTATTGTCCACCTCTATCGCAAGCGATAATCGATGGTCGTCACCAGCCTGACTTTTTTATCAATAGAACCTAATGCATTCTGATTGCTGTTCCAGTCAGCACTCATCGTACTGGTGTCTCTTCCCATGATCTGGAAAACACCTTGGCTGGCACGCTGGATCCCCGCCAATTTACTGTCTGAATCTTTGGCAAACTGCTCTGCTACCGTGCGTGCGCTCTTGGTGGCTTCTGCGAGCATGGCAGGTCGAATGCTATCCAGCTGTGTGTAATAAAAACTTGGGTTAGGACTCAAAAGACTGGCGTCAAAAGTAAGCGGTACGCCTTGCTGCAGAAGTTGATTGGCGATTTGCACGGTTTTTTGAATGAGGTCCACATTGATAGAACGTACACGCACGCCGGCAGTGACAACATAGCGCTGGTCGTTGGTCGTTTGCGTGCCAGGCTGGCTATAAATATTGGCTAAACGGTCTTCTACTTTCAATTGGGTATGGCCAATTTCATCATCGGTAAAACCCTGCTTTTTCAAAAAGGCAATGACCACATCCTGATCGTGTTGCAAACGCTGATCCAGTTGTACCAGATCGTTGCCCACTTCCCTATAGTTAATCTCCCAGATGCCGAGATCCGATTTCACATCTTTTTCTGCGAGACCTTTTACCGTTACCGAACGGCTCATTTTCTTGACGAGATAAAAGCCTTTTCCAATACTGTACCCGGCGCCCAAGAAGCCTATGCTTAAAATAATTGTGCAAATGACAAATGTTATTTTATTTATCATAAACCCGCCTCATCACTTAGTTAACAGAGAAGGTTCATTTTCGCATAATTCCATTCGATTTTAATAGTAGATTTACGTTCACAAATCACATATTGTAAACCGATCCCCATTTGTGAAATGCCAGTTTTGCAAGGACTGAACCATGACCTCACCTGCATCAAAAAAGTTAAGTTACTGGCTCGTTTTTCAGAATGATTGCCTGCTGATCGCCAAAAATGATACTGCCCATAAGCTATTGACTGCATCAGCCATTAACGAATTAATAGCAGCATTTTCCAGGCAGCACCTGTTAGCCCAGTTTGATGATTTTGATATTTACTGCGCAGAACTCGCAACCGAATCTTCCCTTCCTCAATCGATCGATCCCATCCCCTTCAGAAAAGCGCTTGAATCGCTAGGAACGGACTGGTATAGCATTGCTGCCAAAGCACGCGCCATCATTAACTGGGATAAAAATCATCAATATTGTGGGCGCTGCGGCCATCCAACAGAACTTAAAACAGGCGCTTTTGAACGTCATTGCCCTGCCTGTTCATTGGTTTTTTATCCTCGCATTTCACCTTCGATTATTGTATTAATTCAAAAAGGGGACCATATCCTCATGGCGAGAAGTCATCATTTTCTTCCGGGTGTTTATGGTCTGATTGCCGGTTTTGTTGAAGCGGGTGAAAACGTGGAAGAAGCTGTCCACAGGGAAGTCAAAGAAGAAGTCGGCATAGAAATTAAAAACCTCCGTTATTTTGGTTCACAAGCCTGGCCCTTCCCGGATTCACTGATGATTGCTTTCACAGCTGAATATGCCGCAGGCGACCTTATGATTAATCCCTCTGAAATTGAAGAAGCCGGCTGGTACCATATTGATCATTTGCCAGGACGGCCATCCTCTAGCATCAGTATCGCCAGAAAGCTTATTAATCATTTTATTGAACAACAAAAAGGCAAGAGCCCTGTTTGATTGTAATTATTATTTTGTTATACCCTTTTACAGTCTGTGAAATAATACCGAGATTATCGCCGAGTACTAAGGAAAACACATGCAACTCTATGACAACTGGCGGGAAGAGAAACGGTCAGCCTACCTTTATGCCGTTATGGCAGAGAATGAAAAAAATATTCTGCATCAAAAATTATTTTCTGATCTAAAAACTGCCGCAGAAAGCCAGGCTGATGTTTGGAAGAAAAAAATTGAAGACAATGGGTTGCAACCGCCAGGCATTTATGTACCTGATCTGCGCACTCGCCTTGTGGCCAGACTCATCAAATGGGTCGGCGCTGAGAACTTACATCACATTCTCGCCGCCATGAAAATTCGCGGGATGTCTGTGTTTACGCAATATCATGCTGAACACCGGCATACGGGTTTAAATGCTGCTAGCAATCTGCGTGCCGCTGTCTTTGGGATAAACGATGGCCTCATTTCTAACATGAGCTTGATTTTGGGCATTGCTGGCGCAAATGCAAATCAACATGTCATTATTCTTGCAGGTGTTGCGGGTCTGCTTGCCGGCGCGTGTTCCATGGGTGCTGGCGAATATATCTCAGTACGTTCGCAGCGCGAAGTATTTGAATATCAGATCGCGATTGAAAAGCAGGAACTGGAAGAATACCCTGAAGAAGAAATGGAAGAACTCAGTCTTATTTACCAGGCACGCGGTGTCCCGCGTGAAGCGGCTGACAAACTGGCCCAAATCATGATTGATAACCCGGAAACGGGATTAAATACCCTGGCTCGCGAGGAGCTGGGTCTTAATCCTGAAGAACTGGTCTCGCCGATCGGCGCCATGCTGGCTTCGTTTTTCTCATTCGCTGTCGGCGCTTTTATCCCGCTCCTGCCGTTTCTCCTGGGAAGTAATTTACCGAGCCTCTACATGAGTATGGGTTTGACATCCGCTGCTCTTTTCGTCATTGGCGCCACCCTCAGCCTCTTTAATAATAAAAATCCCGTCCTGCAAGGTTTGCGAATGTTGGTCATCGGTTTTCTTGCCGGGGGGCTAACATTTGTGATCGGCAAAGGATTGGGGATCGCAATGTATTGATAATAAAATTAAATTTTTCTCCGAGGTTGCTTTTCCCCTTTAATTAGTTAGTTGTCTAATAGATGGCTGTCTAATATACTAATGACAAAATAAAGAGGCTCTCTTATGCACACCGATTATTTTCCTTTGGGCATTGCACAGGGAAAAGCATTTTGTAACCGGGTCAACGAACGTCAACGTCTGGCTAAAAATATTAAAGCTCACCAGCATACACTCATTACTTCGCCACGACGCTATGGCAAAACCAGTCTGGTTACCTTTGTCATGAATGACACTGGTATCCCTTTTGCCAATGTCGATTTTTTTGTTGCGCTGGATGCCAAAGCTTGTGAAGAACAGCTAATTCAGGGCACTCAACGGCTGCTCCATCAAATTTCCAGCAAACCTGAACGCCTGTTCAATCATATTAAAGATTATTTCATTCAATCTAAAAAAAAATGGACCATTGGTTATAAAGGAGTCCATCTGGAACTCATCCCCGACAAGGAAAATGATCCTGCAACTAATATTATGGATGTATTACTTGCGCTGGAAAGCGTACTCGCAAAAAAGCGTCAACATGCCGTCTTATTTATCGATGAATTTCAGGAAATCGGCGCACTGCCCTCCGCGAAAGCACTAGAAGGCGCCATCCGCCATGTTGCCCAGGAAACAAAATATCTTCTGCTAATTTTTTCTGGCAGTAACCGACATTTATTAAATCATATGTTCGACGATAAATCGCGCCCGTTATATCTGTTGTGTGAGCGTATGATTTTAGACCGCATCGCCGAAGATGATTACGTTGCATTTATTAACAACGTTGCGATGAAAACATGGAAAAAATCTCTGTCAGACAAAACACTTGAACAACTTTTTACCCTGACAGAACGTCATCCTTATTATATAAATGTGTTATGTAATGCGCTATGGAAAAACCATATGGACCAATCTCATCCGCCAGACGCGGAAGCAGCCAGCAAATATTGGCAGGAATATATTCATATAGAAAAAACACGAATCAGTCGTGAACTTTCTCAATTGAGTTTTGGCCAGCGTAAAATCCTCACAGCTGTTTCATTTGGACACACAACAGAATTAACAGGCAAACACATTCTGCAAAAAATTGGCATTACAGGGCCAAGTGTCATCAGTGCGCTGCAAGTGCTTGAGGAAAAAGATTTGATAGGCAGAAAAGATGACGGCAGTTACTTCACTATCGATCCATTAATGAAGGCATCGTTGCGATATTTTTACCAGGATGCTTTTGAAATTCAGGCCTGATTTTTCGTGAGAAAAATATAAATAAGTTCTCTGTACACGACAAAATTTCTAACCGTTCATCTTTCGAGACGGCCGCTTCGCGGCCTCCTCAGGGATGAACGGTTAGAAATTTTGTCGTGTACAGAGAAATAAGTTAATACAATTTGCGGATACCAGCGCAAACCGGCATCCAGAATGTCCCCAAGGAACGTCCGGATGCCTGTATTACGACATCAAAAGTGAATTAATATATCTCGTAAAAAACTGAAAAGGATCAGGGCGTCTTTTTCATTTTTTCCAAGTAGATCAAATAGCAAAGATACCCTGCTGCCACTCCCACGACAATGAAAATGAGACGGCCGAGCAAGGCGCCAAAAATAGACATAATAATATCGGTGTTAAGCAAACCCATCAGACCCAAATTGATCCCGCCAACGAGAACAATAATCAGGGCAATCCAACCGTAAAGATTTAAGTCTTTCATGTACAACTCCTTTTGAAATATTCCGGTTAAACCACTAGATAGGATAGCACAAGAAATAAGTGTCTCCTACTAGGGCTCTATCCGCCCAGCTGCAATCGATTGCCGGCACATGCCACCACGTGTCCATGACTCACTCCCTACACAGTGATGACAGTAAAAAAGGCCATCTGGATCGTATTTTTGTTTTATGGCAAATAACCTTGCATAATTATCGCCCCAAAATGCTTTTTGCCAATCCTTTTGAAAATAATCTGCCTCATTGACATACGTACCTGCATTGGGAGCAGCCTGAATAAATAGTTGCATGGCCTGGTTAATCTTTTGAACCGTCTTTCCAGCCTCCTTGATATTAGGCTCGCTACCTTTTACACCCGGATAAACTTGATTGCTGGCAGCTCCCATAATGACCAAAGCAGCAGAATGAAAGGCAGATGGATGCGTTGCCGTTTCGCGGCCCGCTTTAATCACATCATGAGGTGCACCTGCTAGACCTTTATTAATGTGAAGCGAAACAGGAGCAAGCCGTGAAGCCTTATAAAATAGATCAGCAAGCTGATTAACATTTTTATCTTCAAAAAGTGTAAGGGGCAACCACCAGGATTGATAAGTATACCAATAAGCCGACACTTCCTTACTATTTGGCGCCCACCAAAATTCGCCTTTCGAGGCCCCTTTTGCTGTATTCAGCTTGATAAATTCGGGATGATTCTTTTCCCAAAAATGATAGTCCCACACCTTTTGGGGAGGTACGGTTATCATTTTGATTTGTAGAGTATAGTCGTGATTTGCCTGCAGCCAGGCTTGCAAAGGCTGCCATACTTTCTCGGCTTGTTCCTGATTCAATCCTTGAAATACCAGGAATATTTCAATCTTGTTATTTGCATTAAATGAAAATTGCTCCCCCCAATGCTCATTATTGAGGTTCTCACGAAAAAAAACAGTAAATTGACGCAGCAGTTTCTTATAGGCTTCATCGTTTTTGGCAGAAATGGTTCCTTGCAAAAAGCCAAAATACGGAGGAAGTGGATGAGTTTTTAATGTCATTTTTGTGACAACGCCAAACGTTCCGCCGCCACCGCCGCGTATCGCCCAAAAAAGATCTTGATTCTGGCACTTGTTGGCGATGATCGTTTCACCCTTGGCTGTTACCACTTCTACCTGCAAGACGCCAGTTGCACCTGTACCGAATTTTTTTGAAAAACTTCCAAAACCACCACCTTGCGTAAATCCTCCTGCAGCGCCAACCGTAGTACATCCCCCTCCCTGCACATACTGATTATGTTTGTTTGTCGCTTCCTCATAAGCATCCAGCCATCTGCTACCTGCACCTACTGTGATAGCAGAAACAGGCTGTTCGCCTGCTAAACAGCCAACGGGTACAAAAGAGGGATTAAAACGGATTTCACGCATTTTATGCGTCCATATCAATAACGAATTCGGCGCATTGGACCGCCCCAGATAATCATGTCCTGTCCCTTTAATGACAAGCCTCAACTGATGCTGACGCGCAAAATTAACTGCAGCAACAATATCATGCGTTGTTTCTGCTTCAACTGCATATTGGCTGACTTGATGATTCCAAGCTCCTAGCCAACCCTGGCTTTGTGATCCGCCTGGATGTGATTCATTAAAAAAAGGATTATGGATTTTTTTTAGCGCCGACCTGCAAGTCTGACTAGTTGCATTTACCCTGCAGGCAGTCATAGGATCCGTTGGTTTGACAAGCTGCCCTGTAAGCTGTTTTGCTAATGCTTCCCAGTCCCTGGCTTTGGGCCAGCAGGATTGGCCTGGTTGACAACGGCAGAAAGGTGCCTGCTTGCTTGTTTGCGCCAACGCATTTGAGATAGGGGTAGATAAAATAAGCACTAAAATACACATAAAAAACCGTATCATCTTCCCTGTTCCTTTTCCTTAAGGTATCGCGCAATCCGAATTCAGGTTAAAATAGCTCCAGTTTTTGGTATCTGCATCACCCAATGAAGTAAACAATGATAGTAACATATCCTATGCATTTAAAAGCGCATGAAATTCACATCTGGTCAGCCCATTTAGCACTTACGCCCGAACAGGAAGAAGCGCAGCTTAGACTATTAAGTCCGGATGAAAATGAACGTGCTCAGCGCTTCCAGTTTCCTATTCATCGCCAGCATTTTATTGCAGCACGCAGTACTTTGCGCAAAATCCTCGGCGTTTACCTCAACACTTCTCCACAAGATATACGCTTTGTTTATACTGAACATAAAAAACCGCTTTTAGCACATCCCGCCTATGCGCGGTTAAAGTTTAATATGGCTCATTCGCATGACATAGCTGTTTATGCCTTTGCTCTGGATCAGATGGTTGGCATTGATATTGAAAAAATTAAAACCACTTATAATGCTGCTATTGCTAAACGTTATTTCAGCCAGCAAGAAAATGCAGCATTGGAGCAGCTCTCAGGCAAGGAACAAATAAATGGTTTTTTTCGTCTCTGGTCACGCAAGGAAGCACTCGTAAAAGCGGCGGGCAAGGGTTTATTTATTCCCCTCTCTAGTTTTTCCGTTTCACTCGACAAGAAATGTGAAACCGTGCAACTGGAAGGGGAAACCTGGACATTACTGTCACTCGCCCTTCATCCTGCTTACGAAACTGCACTGGCCAGTAATCAGTCCATCCGTTCAATTTTGTTTTGGGCTTTTTTTGATCACAGCCCTGTGCAGCTCTCCTCCCTCCATTTATAAATCATGCATAAGCGTTTTTAGTTGCTGCGCTGCAACACAACTCATGCTTAAAAGTCCAATAAAAATTGTACTGAATGAAGCGAGTTACGATATAATTAAAGTGTCGCTTCAAATTGAATGGATCATCCGTCATCCCGTAGCCGATCCGCGTTGACGTCACACTTCCGCCAACCTTCCGTTGCTCGCAGGATGATCAGTCAGTGTCAAAATACAAGGAGGACCCGATTATGCCCTATCAAGAATTTCTGGAAAACTGGAAAATTTTCTCTGATTTGATAGACAAACTTCCCTCTACGCAGAACGAGCAAATCAATACGTTGATGAAGCGGTATATTGAACAGAATATCCTTATTATGAATGACGTATTCACCACCAGCATTGACAATCTGAAACGATTGGAAAAAGCAAAAACACCAAATGATATTATTTGCACACAGGCGCGGTTCACGAATGAACTCAATAAAAAATTGTCCCTGTCAGCACAGCGCTTTTTGAATGCATCCTTAGGCCACATCGCTGACTATAACGAATGGCTCAAAGCACATTGTGATCTCGCTACTGATTAGGATAACGATATGGCAATGTTAAAAGCCTGTATGAGGCATTTTCCAGACAGATGCTTGCTTCCGGTATCTCATCATGTCATGCCTGCATTATCGTGAAACTGAGCTCTATATTGAAAATAGCCGCCTGAAACAGGTCGCCGAAAAGTTTGGTACACCGTGCTATGTCTATTCCAGCTCAGCGCTAGCATCAAACTGGCAAGCCTTTGATGAAGCCCTTAAATCCATTCCGCATCGTATCTGTTATGCGGTAAAAGCCAACAGCAATCTTGCGATTCTTCATCAGCTCGCCAAATTGAATTCCGGTTTTGATATTGTATCGCTGGGTGAATTAGAACGGGTTATTGCTGCAGGCGGTGATCCTAAGAAAGTGATTTTTTCAGGTATTGGTAAAAGCGAGATAGAAATTGAGCAGGCGATTAAAAAAAAGATCCACTGTTTCAATGTGGAATCTGAAGCCGAGCTGGAAAAACTGCACCAAATCGCCTCTCGGCTAAACACGACTGTTAATGTTGCCTTGCGCGTGAACCCTAACATTGATCCGCACACGCATAATTACATTTCAACTGGATTGAAAGAAAATAAATTTGGAATTGAAATCAATAAAATTATCCCACTCGGACGTCAGCTGGCTTCCGCCTCACATTTGCGGTTAATAGGCATTGCTTCTCACATTGGTTCGCAGATTGTTAAGCTGAATCCTTTTTTAAGCGCTGCAAATCGCTTGCTGGATATTTATCTTGAGCTACGTAAATCCGGTATCAACGTTCAGCATATTAATGTGGGCGGTGGTCTTGGAATTACTTATCATGATGAGCATCCGCCCGCTATCGCTGAATATGTAAAAGCCCTGCAGCAGAAATTTCTCAAACACCCCGTTGAAATTATCATTGAACCGGGCCGTTCGATCGTAGGTAATGCAGGAGCCCTGCTTACACGAATTGAATATCTCAAGCATACCAGCCAGAAAAATTTTGTGATAGTTGATACAGGAATGAATGACTTATTACGCCCCGCTCTTTATAATGCATGGCAAGCGATTTTGCCGGTAGAATTGCGTAATTCAGAAAAAAGGACCTATGATATCGCAGGCCCTGTCTGTGAATCCGCTGATTTTCTGGGAAAAAATCGCACCCTGGCTGTTCAGCCCGGCGATTATCTTGCCATTGATTCAGCTGGTGCATATGGCTTCAGCATGAGTTCAAATTATAACTCGCGTTGCCGTCCAGCTGAAGTGTTGATTGAAAACGACAAGATGCGCCTCATTCGCCGGCGCGAAACAATTGAAGATTTGTTTGCCCTTGAAAAAATATGAGTGATTATGAAACTAGTACGTTACGGTGATCCGGGCCGCGAAAAACCGGGTTGCCTGGACAAAGCAGGATGTCTTCGCGATCTGTCCCATCTTATTTCTGATATTGCCGGAGATGCCTTATCACCCGCAAAACTGGCTGAGCTAAGCAAGCTGGAAACCGAAAGTCTTCCCCTTGTAGAAAACCAACCTCGTCTTGGTCCCTGCGTTCATCAGGTAGGAAAATTTTTATGTATTGGTCTCAATTACGAAGACCATGCGAAAGAAACGGGCGTAGAAAACCCATCTGAACCTGTAGTTTTTTTAAAAGCCACCAGTGCCATTACAGGGCCTTATGATCCTATTGTGATTCCGCATGGATCCACACATACCGACTGGGAAGTGGAGCTGGGTGTAGTGATTGGCAAGCGTGCAAAGCACGTTCCTTTGGGGAAAGCAGGTGACTATATTGCCGGTTATTGCGTGATTAATGATGTCTCGGAACGGCATTTTCAAAAACACAATACCAGTCAATGGGCCAAAGGCAAAAGCTGCGATACCTTTGGCCCTATCGGCCCCTGGCTTGTGACCTCCGATGAAATTGCTGATCCCCAGCAGCTTTCTTTATGGCTGGAAGTAGATGGAAAACGGTATCAGGACGGCCATACTAGCAAGATGATTTTCGACGTAAAACATCTCGTTAGTTATTTAAGCCGGTTTTTCACACTCTATCCAGGTGATATTATTTCCACTGGCACACCGGCGGGTGTGGGATATGCACAAAAACCGGAAGCGATCTATCTCAAGCCTGGACAAACCGTCAGACTTGGTATCACAGGTCTAGGTGAGCAAAAGCACAAAACGACAGCGGAAGATATCCTTCCACGCTAACGGAGAAAAAAATGGATTTTAGTTTAACGCATGAGCAGTCTGCCATTCGTGAAATGGCGCGCAATTTCGCGGAAAAAGAAATGGCCCCTTTTGCAAACGAGTGGGATGAAAAATATATATTTCCTGTAGATACCCTACGCAAAGCGGCATCCCTGGGTCTTGCTGCCATCTATGTACGTAGCGATGTGGGCGGAACGGAATTGAATCGCCTTGATAGCGCCATTATTTTCGAAGAACTTGCCACCGCCTGCCCCTCTACCGCTGCGTATCTGTCCATTCATAACATGGTGGGATGGTTGATTGATCAATATGCAGATGAATCCTTACGTCAAACCTGGCTTCCCAAGCTTGCTACCATGGAAGTCATGAGCAGCTATTGTCTTACTGAACCCGGTTCAGGCTCCGATGCGGCTTCACTTAAAACCCTGGCAGTACGCGATAATGACCATTATGTCTTAAATGGTGCAAAAGCGTTTATATCAGGCGGCTCGACCAGTGATATCTATGTTTGTATGGTACGCACAGGGGGCGAAGGCCCGCACGGCATCAGCTGTCTATTAGTTGAAAAGGATCGTCCCGGCATCAGCTTTGGAAAACGCGAACAAAAACTGGGTTGGCACAGTCAGCCAACCACCATGGTATTTTTTGAAAATTGTCGTGTCCCGGTCAGTAACCGCATTGGCGAGGAAGGACAGGGATTCAAAATCGCCTTATCAGCTTTGAATGGCGGGCGTATTAATATCGCTGCCTGCTCACTGGGCGGCGCAAAAAATTGTCTGGAGCTGGCGCGCCAATACATGCTGGAGCGAACACAATTCAAACAAAAACTCGCGGAGTTTGAAGCCCTGCAATTCACTTTTGCTGATATGCTAACCCATCTTGAAGCCTCACGCATGATGGTATATCGCGCCGCTTTTGCTCTGGATGAAAAAGATCCCCACGCCATCATGTACTGTGCCATGGCCAAACGGCTTGCCACCGATCTCTGCTTTACTATCTGCGACCAGGCGCTACAGCTCCACGGTGGTTATGGTTATATTCGCGACTATCCCATTGAACGATACTTCCGTGATTTACGCGTTCACCAAATCCTTGAAGGTACAAACGAAATTATGCGGCTGATTATTGCCCGGCAAGCCTTTCAGGAAACATTTAAGCTTTGTTAAGCTAGATGGATTATAATAAAGAAATAGAACGATTATGCCAACGCAGTGGCTGGTATCCAGTCAAAAGAAGGACAATCAGCAGAATAAGTATGTTTTTTATACGATTAAGGAACAAATTCTGCAGCATGAACTCAATTTTGAGTTTTTACTAGATACCAGCCCTGAGTTGGCATAATCGTTTTATGTGTGCCATCTAAACTGGAGGGAACCAGCTATGCGTCTTAAGGACAAGATTGCCGTCATTACAGGGGCTGCCAGCGGAATCGGAAAACGAATCGCCGAAGTGTTTGCACGCGAAGGCGCCAAGGTAGTGATTGCAGACGTCAATGCCTCTCAAGCTGAAGCAGCTGCCAAGGATATTCAGGCACAAAAAGGCGAGGCAATGGGGCTTAAAATGGATGTGACAAATGAAACTGACGTAGATAACGGTATTGCTCAAGTCATCGAAAAATATGGCAACGTAGATATTCTCATCAGCAATGCCGGTATACAGCATATCGATCCCATTGATAAATTATCTTTTGCTGACTGGAAAAAACTATTAGCGATACAGCTTGATGGTGCGTTCCTGACAACACGCGCATGTCTACGCTCCATGTATGCAGCAGGACGCGGCGGCAGCATTATTTACATGGGTTCCGTCCATTCCAAAGAAGCGTCCCCACTAAAAGCACCCTATGTCACTTCCAAGCACGGCTTGATTGGCCTTTGCGAAGTCGTAGCCAAAGAAGGCGCAAAACATAATGTACGAGCCAATGTGATTTGTCCGGGTTATGTTAAAACCCCATTGGTAGAAAAACAGATTCCTGAACAAGCAAAAGAATTAGGTATCAGCGAGCAGGATGTCATTGCAAAAGTCATGCTCAAAGATACAGTAGACCAACAATTTACGACGACGACCGATGTCGCCGAAGTTGCTTTGTTTTTCGCCTCTTTTGAGTCTAACGCCTTGACGGGTCAGTCACTTGTCGTCAGTCATGGATGGTACATGCAATAAGAACCATCCTGTAGGAGTACATGAACATACGTCATTGCTCCAGTTTGCGTCAATAAGGAGATGCCATGGCAAAGGATCTTGCCTCATCATTTGACCGCATTATCTATCTTTTCCAAGGCGGCGGTGCGCTAGGCGCCTATCAGGTAGGTGTATTCAAAGCCTTGCATGAAAATGGTTATTTACCAGACTGGATGATTGGCACTTCCATAGGTGCAATCAATAGTGCCATTGTCGCAGGCAATAAACCAGAAAAACGGATTGAAAAACTGGAGGGATTTTGGAATAGCATCTCAACCAAACTCCCGGCTATGCCAGACACATTAAACAATATTGTTATGGAACGCTGGCATCATTTTGTGAGCGCACAGATGACAGCCTGGTTTGGGCAGCCCGGGTTTTTTCGGCCACGCTGGTGGAATCCCTGGTGGAGCCTGCAGAGCACAGTAGACAAACTAAGTTACTACGACACCAGCGAATTGCGCGAAACATTGCTGCGCTATGTTGATTTTGACCTGATCAACCAGAAAAAAGTGCGGCTTAGCATTGGGTCTGTGCGAGTTGCAACGGGTGAATTGGTTTACTTTGACAATACTAAAATTGAGATTACGCCCGAACATGTAATGGCAAGCGGTGCGCTGCCGCCCGGATTTCCTGCCGTCTGTATTGATAACGCCATGTATTGGGATGGCGGAGTACATTCAAATACCCAGGTCAATCTTTTGTTCAAGGAAGATGAACCCATCCGCTCACTCTGTTTTATGGTGCATCTCTTTGATTCATACGGGACACGCCCCATTACGATGGATGGTATTTACAAGCGGCAAAAAGATATCAGCTATTCAAGTCATCATCATCAGTTCATTACCGCCTATGGTATGGTGCAAAACTTAAGGCATGCTATCCGGGTCCTGAGCGAAAATATGCCCGAAGAAAAGTTGAATTCTGCCGAATTAAAAGAATTAATCGAGCTTGGACACAGCGGGGTCATCCATCTTGCGCGCTTCCATTATAAAGGAAAATTATCTGACCTCTCCTCAAAGGATTATGAGTTTTCTTTATCATCCGTCATGGAACATATTAAAAATGGGTGTGAAGATGCTGCCCGAACCCTGCGTAAACCGCCGTGGGAAGAAGTGCTACCTGAAGATATCGGCCTGGTGGTATATGAATTATCTGACGATCCTGCTACAGATCATCAGATTTAATTTTTTATTTAAGCAAATTAAGCAAGAAGATGTTTCTGTTGCGCACTATTTTAATTTCATTCTAATTATTATTTGGATTTCGGATCGAATGGTTTTAGTTTAACTCCCTTTTCAATATCATCCATCAATTCATGCCTTCGATAACGCGGTTTTTTAAAGCCCAGCTCTTTTAAAAATTTAACATTTTGCGAGTGCTTCCAAAGCTCAACGCCCGCCAAATATTCTTTTCGAGTTACATTTTTGCCGTTGATGTTCACGGTATTGGGAATATTAAATTTTTGGCATAAATATTCTTCAATTGCGCGATAATTTTCCGCCGGAATCCCCGGTTGCCGAGAGACAATAGAAGCAAGCCAAAAAACGGGACGGAATGGCTGCTCAGGATTATCTTTGGAGGGAATACGGATGTCATCTTCATATCCTTCCTTTATAAATTTCTCAGCAGCCATTTTGACAACTTCAAGATTACCGCTTTTGACTGCCGTATCAATAAAGAGAAGTCGTTCTGACTGAGAGAATTTTTTAAGGTTTAAAGAACCAATATGGATGGAAAAAAGCTCAACCAGTTTTTTTTCCCCCATTTTTTGGAGATGAACAATCCCTTCTACTTTAGTAGGAAAGCCACTTAAATCAAACATGATATTTATCAAGTTCGTGCGAAGTGTATTTTGATCGGGAAAATAACTCTCCATTGTGTGAATACCTCGTCAATTGTACTTATTATAGTACTCTTTTCGAGATTATTCCTGGTGCGTTATGTAACGATAGCCGGCATAACGCATTGGCATACTACGGTGGTGGTGACATTTACTCATTCTTTTATTATGTTACTTCTATTCTTTCATCACCTCTTGCCGGCTAAATAAAGCATCCGGAATAAAATGACCGCGCCGGGTCAATTTAAGTGTATAGACACTGTCTTTCTCCAGAACACGACGAATCCCATATGCGATTGCCACAATCACCATCAACGGCAGCATAATGGTGAAATCATTTGTCATTTCTGCGGTCATAACGATGGCAGTAAGCGGCGCGCCTGTACTTGCGCCCACCATGCCCGCCATGCCGGCCAGTGCCCCGAATTGAATATTCATGCTGAGATAGTCGGGGAAAAGATAATTACAAACGACCGCAAACGAACCGCCCAGCGTTGCGCCAATGAATAACAAAGGAGAAAAAACGCCGCCCGAACCGCCTGATCCCAGCGTAATAGCGGTATCAATTAATTTCAGCACAGCGAGAAACAGTAAAAATCCAGGGTGATCCAGTATCAGCATCAATACATCGCGCACGGTGGCATAACCGACGCCCTGAATGTAATAATGACCAAAAAATCGGATCATACCGTACATGCTAAGTCCAATTAAAAACATGCCCAGCATATGCCGCACATAATATCCACCCGGGATTCTGTCGAATGTATCTTCGGTAAAATAAATAGAACGAATGAAAAGCACCGAAAACAGGCCAAAAACAATGCTGAGAACAATATAGCTTAATATGTCAAAGCTATTTATATGTGTAATGGTGCTAGTCGTAATAGGAATAAAGGCAGCTTCGCCAAAATATAAATAACTGGTATACGTTGCAATGGCTGTCGCGATACTCACTGGAATAAGAGTACGAGCACTTAACTCAGGCAGCATAATCTCTATGGCAAATAGAATACCGCCAAAAGGTGCGTTAAAGGTCGCGGCAATACCACCGCCCGCACCACAGGCGATAAGCGTAATACGCTGCCAGTCGGGGATGCGTACCCACTGGCCAATGGCAGAACCAAAGGCAGCGCCTATTTGTATAATCGGGCCCTCGCGGCCAACGGAGCCGCCTGACCCAATGGAGATAGAAGAAGCGATCGCCTTAATGACAGCTACAATCGGGCGCACGATACCCCGCTCATAATAAATAGCATCCATAACCTCGGGAACGCCATGCCCTTTTGCTTCAGGGGCAAAATTCTTAACAAGAAATGCCACCACCACTGCGCCAATAACGGGCGCCAGAATAATCCCTATTCCCCAGCGGCTAGGTGCCGCATGCTGCAGCACATCGTAATACATCGAAAACTGACCATAAAAAAGAATATTATGAAATAAACCAATCAATTGCCTGAAAACAATGGCGCCAAGACCGGCAACAATGCCGACAAGTACAATTAATATAGTAAATCGAGCCCAATCGCGGCGATTTGCTGGCTGTTTATCCATCAAATTAGTTCCTTCATCCTATTTTTCATTCGTCCTTCATCGAAAATTATAATAAACTAACGGGCTCGGACTGAACATATAAATGTCTGTTATACGAAATGCTTCGCACCTGCCGTGCAAGCGTTTGGCTAGCATGACAAACTTTAGAAAAAATGGAGCTTATTGCATGTCTAATAAAATAATTACCTCGGCTATTTCTGCTGTACTCGCCCTGGGTGTTGCGGGTGCAAGCACATCCGCTCTCGCTGCAAACCAGGAAACAAAACAGGACATGTCTCAAATGATGGGTGGCATGAAAGGCATGGAGAAATGCTATGGCATCGCCAAAGCCGGTCAAAATGACTGCGGTACTGCAAGTCATGGCTGCGCAGGCGAATCAAAAGTGGATGGCGACAAAGAGGCCTGGCTCGCTATTCCTACGGGGCTCTGCAACAAAATTGTAGGTGGCAGCACTAAAGCACCTGACAAGCATTAATTTCATTAATAACACCGCGCGAATCGCATGAATAATTTTTTTATCGCTTTAAAAAAATGGTTTTTATTAGGTTCTTTATTGTGCATGCTTTTCATATTTTTTTATTTTCAGCTTTACCGCTACTTAAATTTCCATACCTTAAAAACCTATCAATCCACTATTCAACAATGGACAGTCCATCATTATAAACTGGCAGTAGTATTATATTTATTTATTTTTATTGTTCTTATCGCCTGTACCATTCCCTGTGCTACGTTGCTTACCCTGATCGGCGGCTTCCTGTTCGGCGGCATTGCCGTCATCTATGCGGTACTAGGTACTGCCTTGGGCGGCACGGTACTCTTCCTTGCTGTACGTTCCGCCATTGGTTCACATCTTAAGACCCGCACCAACGGATGGATCAAGCAATTTGAGCAAGGATTTCAGCAAAACGCCTTCAATTACCTGCTAATGCTACGTCTCATGCCAATTTTTCCCTGCTGGATTAGCAACATCTCTGCGGGTGCACTCAATGTACCGCTTAAAACCTTCATGAGTGCGACAGTTATTGGCATTTTCCCCGCCACTTTTATTTACGCCATGGCGGGAAGAGGCCTTGATAAGCTTCTAATAACGGAGCAGACACCCAATTTAAACCTGGTTTTTACTCCTTCCATTTTTTTCCCCCTCTGCGGATTAGCTATTCTTAGCATCTTTCCTGTATTCTATAAACGTGTTAAAAAACAGGATCAGGATCGATAGCTTTTTCAGGGAATGGCATGGGGAAGGAAACTGGCTTGTGCAATCATCATTACTATTGACCGGTATCGGTTTGAGAACACCACATTACACACCTTTTCTTGAAAAGCAGCCGGGTGTTGCCTGGATTGAAGTCCATAGTGAAAATTATTTTGGTGAGGGCGGCAAACCACTCCATATTCTGGAACAGATACGCCGTGATTATCCCATCAGTCTGCACGGCGTCAGCCTGTCACTGGGATCAGCTGATGAGCTCAACTGGCAGCATTTAAAAAAGCTCAAAGAGCTTGCTAACCGCATTCAGCCCTGCCTGATATCCGATCATTTGTGCTGGTCTTCCATTGATGGGCACTATCTACATGATTTATTACCCCTTCCTTATACGGAAGAAGCGCTCGATCATTTGGCCACGCGTATTCAGCAAGTCCAGGATTATCTGAATCGTCAGATATTAATCGAAAATATTTCCAGCTACATTCAATTTCCTTACTCGGATTTTTCTGAACAAGATTTTTTAAAAGAAGTCGCCGAACGGTCCGGGTGTGGCATTTTACTGGATATTAATAATATTTATGTGAATGCCACGAATTTCGGCATGGACGCGCTCGCCTATCTGTCCGTCATTCCCGCTAAGCTGGTACAGGAAATCCACCTGGCCGGATTTTCTACTGCTGTGATTAATGACAAAGAAGTACTCATTGATAGCCACAACCGTCCCATCGTGCCTGCCGTCTGGGATCTTTATCGTCAAGCCATTCAACATCTGGGGTCGAAACCTACGATCATTGAATGGGATGCGGATATTCC
The DNA here is from genome assembly GCF_902459475.1 of Aquicella lusitana. Lineage (NCBI taxonomy): Bacteria > Pseudomonadati > Pseudomonadota > Gammaproteobacteria > Legionellales > Coxiellaceae > Aquicella > Aquicella lusitana. Next base: position 245,401 of record NZ_LR699115.1, read on the forward strand.
ACCGCTTGAAACACTCTGTCTGGAAGCTTACCGAGCAGAAAAAATCATGAGAGAAACCTATGTCGCTGCAAAACTTACAGGCTGAGTTAGCCGAAGCCATTTTGGCAAATGACCCCGCTACCACAATCGTTCTACCGGTAGAACATCTGCGTATTTACCAGAACAACATCGAATCGAATCTTGTAAAAACATTAAAAAACACCTACCCGCTCATCACAAAACTACTAGGCGACGATTTTTTTCAAACGACAGCCTGTCATTACATCGCCTACTATCCTTCACGAAGCGGAAACTTGCATGATTATGGGGAATATTTCAGTGATTTTCTGGCGGAACACCCGCCCGTCAAGCATTTATGCTATCTGGCTGAAGTAGCCCTGTTTGAATGGTCTTGCCATACCCTCTTTGTTGCTGCAGATCATGCCGCGCTTGATATCGCTTTGCTGGAAAAAATGTTACCCGAGCAATATCACCAGATCCATTTCATCCTCCATCCAGCCTGCCGATTAATGGCATTTCAGTATCCAATCATGGATATCATTGATCTCTGTAAAGGCGAACAAAATGAAACTGTACATCTGGATAAGGGTGGCATTCACTTGCTTATTATCCGGCGCGAACTGGAAATTGCGCTGGCTCCCTTAACAGCAGCAGAGTTCGCTTTTCTGGCAGCCTTACAGGAAGATAAATCGCTTTCACAAGCATTCGAAACCGCATTAAGCATCGAGCCTGATTTCAAATTGGAAGAAAAATTGCCTGGTTGGGTCCAGGACAAAACCCTAGTGGATTGTTATGTGGAAAATACATGATTCAAACCTGGCCAGATATTAATGCCCTGATTCGAATTCTTTCCGCCTATCGACCCGTTATGCTTCCTGAAACGGCAGAACGCGCCGCAGTGATGCTTATTTTGCTGGTCGATGAAGATGACCAAGTAGAAATAGTGCTAACGAAACGTGCAGCTACTCTGCCTGCTTATGCAGGTCATTTTAGCTTGCCTGGCGGCATGCATGACAAAACCGATATCAATTTGTATCAAACAGCAGTACGTGAAGTGCATGAAGAATTAAATCTGTCTGAAACAGTATACCAACACATAGGACAACTCGATGATTTTAGTGCACGCGAAGGCCACCTAGTGCGGCCATTTGTCACCGTGATGCAAAAACGGAATTTCGAAAAAATGCATGCGCTAGCACCCAGTGAAATTGATCACATTTATTATCTAGCTTTAACACGATTAGACCGCTTCGTCGATGATCCTGCTTTACACGTTTTGACCCGCCGACGACCCAGTTATGTATTCAGGGAAGGAGAAGTATTTATTTGGGGATTAACGGCCAGTATATTGGTACATTTATTTGATATCATAAAAACAACCCTCGATTACAAATGAACGATAAAAGCTAGTTCTTTCCTCGCTGTCGCCGTCAATTTTTTCTTCACCCTCATTGCAATAATGAGAGGGGTATAATGGCAGCGATTTTACAATACACAAATCCCGTAAAGCTTGAAGCAAGTTATTTTCCAGGACCCATCAATTTTAATAGTCTATTTGCAGGTTGAGGATTTTCATTAAAAATCAAATACGAGTCAATCTCACTGTCCTTAGCAGAGGGGAAAAAAGTCATTTTCCAATTATCCCTATCTTCCTTGTCCAGTTTATTAAATTCACGCTTCAGAATTTGAGTAAAACTAACCAGTCCCAGTGTCGTATAGCTAAACACTTTCCCAAGCGGATGACTCGCCGTCAGCGCATCGCGCAACGCATTTTTTCGAATAAAACGCTCAGTCAAGGATAATATATAATCCATTATTTTCTGTTTTTGCGCCGTCAGTTTACCATATTCATCTTCAGGCAGCAGACCGCTTGCGGCCAGGTGGTAAATCACTTCGCCATCCTGCCGATTTGAAACAATATCAGTCAATGATACTTTTAAGTCCATAGCAAATGGGGATTTGCCTTTCAAGCGCATCAATTCAAAAATGGGATCGGGTAGTAAATCTTCGTTTTGATCTTCTTCAAACAAAAATTCGACTAATTTTAAATAGCGAAGGACGATGCGTTTAGAATACGAATGGGCAAGATGCATGCCAAATGTCCAGCCGTTATTATCCTGTTGACTAAATATTTCAATCAGCGTGCGGCTATTTCCATCCTGTTGATAGAGTTTCAGCAAAAAGCTGAGGTAATCATCAAGAACGTCTTCATTTCCTGCATGAACCAATAAAATCCCAATATTCACACCTTCAGAATTTTGCTGTTTGAGTAAACCTGCCAGTTGGTTAATTTTTTTTGGTTGCATCAGAAGATTAAGTTCTGTGAGTAAACTTTTGCAATCCGCCCTGTCAGGATAATAAGAAGCCGGAGAAATTGTTACTTCTTTTTGGCTAGTTTGCGCAACATGAGTGTTAGCAAGTGGCGCCTCTCTCATAACCCATTTTTCCAAACGCATCCACAACTTTTCCCTGTAGTTATTCAGCATCATTTTTGCGCCCTTTTGAGTTAAAAGTGGAACAAAGTCAGCGGCCAGTCGGGTAACCATAATCTTTTAAAAGTTCGGCAAAACGTTTTCCTTCTTCGGTATGCCCTTCATAATAGTAAACACGTAAATAATTTTTTAAAAGATATTCATAGGGGGACCGAATGAGGACAGACAAAATAGATTCAATACGGTCACGGTCCGAGGGATTGTAAGGATCACAACGCTGAAACAAGATAGCCGCCAGAATTTCAGCTTTGCATGCCTTACGGATCGCATCGCCTTCCTGATATGCCTGGATGCAGAAATGCAAAGCACGATCCTTGTTCCATTCACGCCAGCGCTGGAAGAAATTGATGGCCAGTGTTTTATAATAGGCATGCGCCTGGCTATCCGGATTTAAATCCATCAACACAAGAAAAAAAAGTGCTGGTATGGAAGCTTCCACATTGGCCCAAGAGCAATTACCACTGATTTGCGATTCCACTTTTAATTCAGTCAGCGGTGTTAATCCTAATATTTGGTCCAGTTCTTCATTAATGAATTCACTTGTCTGCTTTTCGTAAATCAGTGTTTTGACAAAATCCGCATTTAATTGTTGAGGATGTTGTATTCGATAAAACATGATATTGTCATACAGACGGCTATCTTCCCGTCTGTCGCACTTGACCCAGATATTATTGTATTGAATGAAGGTAATAGCGTGGCCTTCGTAACCCACCGGAATCAAGACCGGTTGCTGGCGAAGCAGCGCATCAATGCGGGATTGGAATTTTCTGATATCCACGCGATATTGCTGGTATTTGATAAGCTCGGACGCTCGAAGCATCACTTCAACAATAAATTGTGCCAAGCCGGAATAGCGGCGTAGTTGTCTCGCGGCAAAATGATTTTTGAACTGAGCAAGCGAATCTGCGATGAGTCCAATCGTGATTTCAAGAAAAAAACCTTCGAAATCCACTTCCACGTATCGATTCTGCGGATCAATGATGGAAGCCGTACCGACCAGTTCGTACATATGACCTAGCAGTTTGGTATTAATATAATCTTGCGCAAAAACCTGATCGGCGCCAGCGCGAATCAGTAAATGCTTCAATGCACTTTGTTGCCGTAAAGTCGGCATCACCAGCACAGATTGACCGGCGAGTGTATACGCGTTGGGATTGGCGCGGTGCGCGAGGAGCAGCTCGCATAGGTCGCTGTTATTATTTTCTGCCGCCCAATGCAGAGCCGTTCCACCCGTCACATCCTGTTGGTTGGGATCCGCTCCTTGGCTTAGCAATAACTCGCTGATTTCAATATTATCTACAATCGCAGCTTCAATAAGAGGCGTAAAACCATATTCATCAATTTGATTCACTTCATCACCGTAACGCAATAGCTGTCTGACACTGTGAATATCTTCTTGTAAAATGGCATCAGCAAGCGTTGGCATAGCAGTGTGATTACCTTGTCAATTTGGGCGGTATAAATTTAGGTGCGTGAGCATATTCCGGTCGATGACGTAAATTATATTGAAATTGCAGCTCGTTACGTTTTTCATTATTCGTTTCTGCAATATTTTCTTCAGGGATTGGGTTAATCTGCCGGTCGACGCCGCTAAACTGTGCTTTGTTCGCCAGTATGGGGTTGACTTTGTATTGAGCGCTCATCCCTGCGCCCATTAACCCTTGTCGGTGAGCAGCGAGCGATATTTTGCCTTCTTTGAGTGCTTTATATTGCTCGCGCTTATCCTTTTGCAGTTTGACGCGATCCTCATGGCCATCTTTATGCACAGAAAGCAGACGCCTGATTTCATCGGATGACAGCAAATCATCGCGCAAATGCTCGCCGCTTGCGAGAAAGTCCCGAAACTCAATCTGGCCGCTTTTGCCGCCACTTCCCTTGCCAGATTCGCCTTCGGTATCCTGATCACTGCCATTTAGGCCGGTTAAGCCGGTTTTTTTATTATATTTATCATCTGCAGACATATACGCCCCTAGAACAAGGTGGGTACTTTACTAATTATAGCAATAATAACAAGGGATAGGGCATTAACCTATCCGCATCAGGCTATATGCTAAAACCAGGGGCTACGCCAATACCTTATCCAGCTCATCACGCAATGCAGGCAATATCTTAAACAAGTCCCCCACCAGTGCATAATCAGCGATCTGGAAAATAGGCGCTTCCGGATCATTATTGATCGCCACAATCACCTTGCTGTCTTTCATGCCAGCGAGATGCTGAATAGCGCCTGAAATTCCTACCGCAATATAAAGATCCGGTGCGACTACTTTGCCTGTTTGGCCTACCTGATAATCATTGGGTGCAAAACCCGCATCGACGGCAGCGCGGGAAGCGCCCACTGCTGCGCCTAATCGGTCTGCAATTTCCTCAATCAGTTTAAAATTCTCTGCGCTTTTTAAGCCGCGTCCACCTGAAACCACAATACGCGCGGAGGTGAGTTCAGGACGCTCGGATTGTGTCAATGTCTGGTTTTCGAAACGCGAGAGCGTATTCGGTATGGCTTCTGAAATGATTTTGATTGTCGCTTTGGGCTCACCCGCTTCTACAGGCGGAAAACTGGTTGTACGTATGGTCAGAATTTTGATACGGTCTTGTGACTGTACCGTTGCCAGTACATTGCCTGCGTAAATGGGCCGCACGAAGGTATCGGGTGAAATAATCTGCATCACGTCGCTTAGCATGGCCACATCAAGCAGCGCTGCAATACGCGGCAAAAGATTTTTACCAAATGTGGTTGCCCCCGACAAAATATAATCATATTCCTTAGCCAGTAACGCAGCAAGTGACGCGCAATTTTCCGCCAGCTGATGGTCATAGACAGCATTATCCGCAAGCAGTACCTGCTGAATGGCGGGTAAGGAACGAGCTTCTTCAGCAACCTTTTGACATGCTGCCCCCATGATGAGCAAATCAATTTCATTGCCCAACTTTTTGGCTGCAGTAACCGTATGGTGTGTTGCCTGCTTCAGTGTTTGATTATCATGTTCTGCAATGATTAGTATTTTCATTTATATTACCCGTGCTTCATGCTTTAAACGGTTTACCAATTCAGCCGCGTTATCTAGTCGCGTACCCGACCTGCGTTTTTCCGGCATAACAACTTGCAAAGTTTTTACCCGCGGGGCGAGATCGAGATTGAAGGATTCTGCAGTGACAATGCTAATCGGTTTGCGTTTGGCTTGCACAATATTGGGTAGCGAAATATAGCGCGGCTCATTGAGACGTAAATCGGTTGTCACGACAGCTGGCAATGTCAGAAACAGTGTCTCTAATCCGCCGTCAATCTCGCGTGTCACACTGACGCCATCGTCACGCAATCCCAGTTTGGAAGCGAAAGTTCCTTGCGGCCAATTCAATAAGGCGGCCAGCATTTGCCCCACCTGATTATCGTCGGTGTCTATCGCCTGCTTGCCGAGTATAACCAACCGCGGCAACGTCTGCTCGGTAATAGCCTTAAGAATTTTTGCTGCTGCCAATGGTTGAATTTCGCTTTCCGCTTTCACCAGGATGGCACGATCCGCACCCATCGCAAGTGCCGTTCGTAATATTTCCTGGCAATGATCGCCTCCGATTGAAGTAACGATAATTTCGCTCGCTAATCCCTTTTCTTTGATGCGAACAGCTTCCTCAACGGCGATTTCATCAAAAGGGTTCATCGACATTTTGACGTTCGTGGTTTCAACGCCCGAGCCATCCGATTTAATTCTAATGGTTGCCTTATAATCAACGACTCTTTTAACAGCAACGAGAATTTTCATTTCTCTACTCCATGTATTGCTTGAATAAGGGTGAATGGTATCACTCAATTTTATGGACTGGAATAATAAAACGTTGTGTTGGATAATGCACAGCAAAATAAAATACGAATAGGTTCTGTGGATAATATAAGGGAAAAATCACGATGGAAATGAAAAATTGCGCGGCGATTATCACAGGCGGTGCATCCGGAATGGGCGCAGCCACGGCAAGAATGCTGGCCAAACAAGGTGTCAAGGTAGCCCTGTTCGATGTCAATAAAGAAGCCGCTCAAAAGATCGCGGCCGAAATAGACGGATTCGCCGTCACTTGTGATGTCACTCAAGCAGAAAGCGTGGAATCGGCCGCAGCCGAAGCACAAAAGCAGCATGGACCTGCTAGAATTTGTATCAATTGCGCAGGTATCGTACATGGCCGACGCATGGTGAGCCAGCAAGGACCCATGCCGCTTGATGAGTTCCGTAAAGTGATTGAAATCAATCTGCTAGGTACATTCAATGTCATGCGGATCGCTGCCGCAAACATGATGCCACTCCCAACACTTGGCGAATCAGCAGAACGCGGCGTCATTATCAATACAGCTTCCGTAGCGGCTTATGAAGGGCAGATTGGTCAAACAGCTTATAGCGCTTCCAAAGGGGGTATTGTAAGCTTGACCCTGCCCGCAGCACGTGAACTGGCACAATTCGGTATTCGTGTCATGACCATCGCGCCGGGGCTCGTGGATACACCCATGTTTTCCAAGATTTCGCCCGAGGCAAGGGCTTCACTGGAAGCAATGGTACCCTTTCCCAAGCGGCTAGCCAGACCCGAGGAATATGCGATGCTAGTCCAGCAGATCATTGAGAATCCCATGTTAAATGGTGAAGTTATCCGGCTGGATGGCGCTTTACGCATGCAGCCTAAATGAGGTATTTTAAAAACGCATGGCCTGATACAATATAAGGCAGCATTATAAGTAAGCGAGGAAATGCAACAATGGGTATGTTGAAACGTGTTCTTCTATTTATTGCCACCAACATTTTAGTCATTGCAACCATTTCGATTATCACGAGCGCGCTAGGCCTGCACTCTTATTTGACTGCATACGGCATCGACTATGTTCAGCTCGCTATTTTTTGCGCTATTTGGGGTACCGCCGGCGCCTTTATTTCACTCTTTATGTCCAAGTTTATCGCCAAAATGGCGATGGGTGTTGTCATCATCAACCCCAATAATGCCACGCGGGAGGAACGTTTTCTGCTAGAAATCATTTATGGTCTGGCAAAAAAACTCGGACTGAGAAAAATGCCAGAAGTAGGCATTTATCCTTCACCCGAAGTGAATGCTTTTGCCACAGGCCCTACCAAGAATAGTTCGCTGGTTGCGGTTTCCTCCGGATTACTCATGAATATGAATCGCGATGAAATTGAAGCCGTCCTCGGACATGAAATGTCTCATGTGGCCAATGGCGACATGGTAACCATGACGTTGATTCAGGGGATTGTAAACGCTTTTGCACTTTTTCTTTCCCGCATCATCGCCTATACCATTTCCGTTGCCATGTCACGCGACGAGCGGGGCGACATTTCTTATCTCACTTACAGTTTATTCACCATCATATTTGATATTCTGTTTACCTTGCTGGGGACGATTCTGGTGGCTGCGTTTTCTCGCTGGCGCGAATACCGAGCAGATGCTGGCGGAGCGAAGCTAGTCGGCCGCGATAAAATGATTGCAGCGCTTAAACGATTGCAAATGGCATCCGGCATAGAAGATGAAAGAGCGCCTTCGCTTGCCGCATTGAAGATATCTCATCACTCCAGCTGGATGTCGCTTTTCTCAACCCATCCTCCACTCGAAAAGCGAATCACGCGCTTGGAAGAACTGAAATAAACATGTCATGCCAGGGAGCGGCAATACCCGTTATAATCCATCACGATGATAAAACCGTCTTAGGACAGACGGCGCCACAGGATTGACATGTCATTCAGTAAAAAAGTAAAGCAGCTTATTCTCGGTCACCCGCTTAATCCGCTTAATCCCCAGATCCTGCGTCACGTGTCGTTGGTGGCTTTTCTTGCTTGGGTAGGATTGGGTGCAGATGGACTTTCTTCTTCTTGTTATGGCCCTGAAGAAGCCTATATTGCCCTGGGTCCGCATACACAGTTTGCCTTATACATCGCTATTGCAACCGCAATCACTGTGTTTGTCATTTCTCTAGGATACAATCAAGTCATTGAACTTTTCCCTAGCGGCGGGGGCGGCTATAAAGTTGCTTCGCAACTGCTAGGCTCCCACATAGGACTCATTTCCGGCGCGGCACTTATTGTCGATTATGTGCTAACTATTGCCGTCTCCACTGCCAGTGCCATGGATGCGGTTTTCAGCCTGTTGCCTACCCATTTGCTGTCTTACAAGCTGCTAGCAGAAGCAGGCCTCATTCTTGTGTTGATTCTTCTTAATATGCGCGGAATGAAAGAATCCATCAAATTTCTCCTACCTATATTTCTCGGCTTTTTTATTATCCATGTCGTCTTAATTGTTTACGGTATCATTGCCCATCGCACTGGCCTTTCGCTGATTATTCCGAGCACCATTGAAGAAACCCGCAGTACCATTGCCGAAGTAGGATGGATTCCTGTGTTGGCCCTGATCCTGCATGCTTATTCACTGGGAAGTGGTACCTATACGGGCCTTGAAGCTGTTTCAAATAACGTAAACCGTTTGCGCGAACCGCGCGTTGTCACGGGAAAATGGACCATGTTTTATATGGCCACCTCACTCAGTATGATCGCAGGCGGCATAATTCTGCTCTATCTTCTATGGGCACCCACGCCACATATGGGCCAGACCTTAAATGCCGTCGTTTTTCATTCCATTTTGGGTGATTCCGAAATAGGAAAAATATTGCTGTTCATTACACTACTACTGGAAGCGGGTCTACTTGTGCTGGCTGCCAATACAGGCTTTCTTGCCGGGCCCAGTGTGCTGGCAAACATGGCGATTGATGGCTGGATGCCCAACCGCTTTCGCCATCTTTCCACCCGACTCGTCATTCAGAATGGGCTGATTTTGTTTGGCATTTTCGCATTAGCTATTCTGATCTGGTGCCGCGGTAAAGTTTCATTGCTAGTCGTCCTCTACAGTATTAATGTATTTCTTACTTTTTCACTTTCGTTATTTGGCTTGTGTGTATATTGGGCTCGACAAAAAAGCAGAGCTTCTTCACGCTGGCTGTGGCGCCTTCTGTTTTCGTTTCTGGCCTTCTCCATTACGAGCAGTATTTTATGTATCACGGTTTTCTCCAAATTCCAGTCGGGTGGCTGGTTGACCGTGGTAGTAACCTGCACGGTCATCCTAGTCTGTTTACTCGTCAAACGTCATTATCGTCTTTTTAACAAAAAACTGGCTCAACTGGATGTGCAATTAAAACAGCCTATTGTGCATCCGCTTAGCTTCGTTACTATTGATCCACAACAACCTACCGCTGTGATTCTGGTTGGAAAAAGTCCGGGCGTTGCCATGCACACATTGCTCAATGTCATCCGCATGTTTCCGCGACATTTCAAAAATTTTGTTTTTATGAGCGCGGGTATTGTTGATGTAGAAAGCTTCGCGGGACAAAGTGAGCTGGAAAAAATGCGCAATCAGGTGAATGAAAATCTGCAATATTTTATTGATTATTGCAATCAGTATGGCATTGCAGCGGAAGGTTATGCAGCCTTTGGTACGGACACCGTGGAAGAGCTTGTCAAATTGGCTGAAGAAATCAGCCAGAAATATTCAAACTGCATTTTCTTTTCAAGTAAGCTGATCTTTGAAAAAGACAATTGGTTGATGCGATTATTACATAATGAAACTCCTCTTACTCTTCAGCGTAACCTACACTTACAAGGCAAAGAATTGGTGATTCTGCCAATGAAGATTTAATATTATTAATAATAAAATCATGAGGTTAATATTTAAATTCAGTAAATGTGGTTAATAGCACCATGCTACTGGTAAAATACCAATCAAAATGGTTTATATATTATAATAACTAATCCTTATTTTTAAAAAACGAGGGGGATAATGGAAACAAGAAAAATAGACTTGCTATCTGACGTCATACGTTTCACATCAGCTCCAAATATGAAAATAACGCCTGATTGGATCATTGCACTTAAGCAAGTGTCGGAAAAGTTATTTTGCAGGGAGAATGTTCTTTTTTTACTTGAGTATTATAAATTAAAACAGCTAGACCCTAATTCAGCAGAATGGATAAGCGCTTCCCAAGCCATTAAATCCCGATTCTTTAATCCAGCATCCTTCGATGAACTCAATCTGCCTGGTAAAACATATGATGACGTCGCAAAAAGTGTAACGCCAACGGATGATATGCTGAAGCGAGTTGAAAAAAGCGTCTTGAGCCTGGTCGAGTCAGATACATTTGCTAAGACTATGAACGATAAAACCTTAATAGTAACCCATGAAAAAATTTTGCAAAAAGCCATTGATATCATCGCGGATTCTGGGGATAACGATGAATCCAAAATAAGCAAGCTGGATGAACTCTTTCAATTCACTGAATTGGGTATTCAACAGGTGGAAAGACAAATGGTTCTTCAAAATGTTCTTGAGAAAGCGAAGAAAGATAAACAACCGCTTAGTGTGATAGATAATATCAGTTCTATGGTTAAAAAGCTTGACCCATCCTTGTCTCCTTCACCACAACCCAAAGAATCAATGTCTGATTTACTTCTGAACACGCAGCTTGATAATTTTATCAATCGTATCAGGCAACTCCCCAAGCTATATAACCAACTGGAAGCAAGCAGGTTTTCACACCGTTTTCATAAACCCAAACATAATAAGCACATTGAACCTCTTCTTAATGCCATTAACTTGATAGCGTTAAGTAACGCAGAGACTCAAGAAAAGTTAAGAAAAATTTCTGCAACGCTGGAAGATCTGTTTATTGAATCGCAACAAGGTATATTTAAAAAAAGCACCGATGAGCTTGTCAAGGAATTGAATGAAAAGCAAGGCCATCACTTGAGAAGAATGGTAGGCTTATTATTGCAAGATATCGCTAAATATCCAGGTATGGTTAATATTAACCTGCCTGAAATTAAAATACCAAAAGTCGGCTACGAAGATTTTCAGACGCCTATTTTTTCACCTGCCAAACCAACGGCCGATTTAAAAACACCATCACTTAAACGCGGTTCCCGCGAATTGTAAAATTTATTTTTCCGCCTGGCTACGAATGTCCGCAATGATTGTTACGCAGGAAAAAATCACCACCAGAAAAGGAATAATGAGGCTAACGTACGGATTCGCGCGAATGCCCAATACATTAAAAACAAAGGCCTGCACCACCAGTGTCAGAATAGTTACGATTGTTAAATAAACAAAACAGGCAAGCCAGTAAATGATTTCCGCCTTGTATTTTTTTAAAAGACGCGGATGGCGGAGTGACTTAGGAAATACCCTAACCAACCAAACCACCGCCGCCTGGCGCAGTCGCGGTTTTTCTACTCCATCCATCAGTACATAATAACCGTCCATTTCCTGCAAAGGGCTCAGGTTGCGTAAACCGCCGATATAAGTATAGAGTGCAAACAGCCAAAACATTCCTTGCACATAGGGGTTTTCGACCAAGAAAATCAGCAGTGCGGCTAATCCCGCGATGAGAATATCCACATACACACCCGAGAGATTAACCGCCATTCTCGGTTTACGCGAGGACAACCACATGTCAGAAGTATCGGTAAAAGCAATAGGTGTAAACCAGTACCAGCCAACGCCTATATAGTGCACTTCCCGTCCAAATGCTTTTACGGTAAACGCATGACCCAATTCGTGTAATAATACTTCAATCATGCTTAATGGAATTAAACCCAGCACCAAAAACAGACTCGTGCGCTCTCTGCTAAAAAAGGTCAGGATGGTTTCCGTATTCAGAACAAACGCTATGAATCCTGCCACGGCTAAAATAGCTAGTATTAACTGTGCGGGCACTGTAAACAAATAGCGAATGTATTTTTGATACATCCGCGTTATCCATTTATCTGCGTCTCCAAATGCCACGCGCGTTTCCAGTAGGCGGCGCAAATTGACGATGGATCTTACCCATAAAGGCTGTGTCCGCAGACGTGATTCATCCGGCATCTCCAGATTATGAATGAAGCCAGCCTTCGTCAATCTGGAAATAAGCGCCGCCACGACATCAGGTGCAAATACATGAAACCGATCCGCTAAATCAAGCGTAATGTCCTGCATGGTATGCTTGCCATCCAGGCGCCGCCAGATATAAGCACCTTCCTTTGAAAGGTTAAAATAACTTCCATTATCGGGATTTTTAAGAATAACAAGCGCTTGTCCGTCTGCAGTTATCCGCTGGTGAACAGTGACATGCGGATTTCGCAAAGGCCGACTTCTGTCCACCATCAAGGTCATAAACATGTTTGCCACGTCTTCTTCGGATTCAATCAGTTCTGACAAATATTCATGGCGTAATACTAATAATTCGCATTCAGTTACTGCTTTTGCCGAAGCGTTGCGCGGCGTATGACTAATAAGCGTGGCTTCTCCAAACAGCACGGGCGGTTTTAACAAGGCGAGCTGACGCACTTCCCCCGCTTCATTCGTTGCCAAGATCTCCACTTCACCAGCGCGGATCATATAGCATTTATCTCCCTCATCGCCTTGATGAAAAAGAAAAGTGCCCGCTGGCACTTTGACGTCTTCTACATGGTTTGCAAGCCATTGCAATCGGTCACGAGAAAGTTTAGAAAAAGGCAAAGACTGTTTTATAAACTGCATACGCAGCATTTGCAAAGATGCGGCATACATGACCGATTCCAGGCGATGCTTTTTTAAAAAAAGCGATAAGTCTTTTATATCAAGCTTAAGTAGCAACATAGGCGTAAGCGCAGTCACTGTTGCGGTGCGGTGCCCTGTAGTTGAATAAAACCCGGTATCATTTAAGCCTATGCTTTCCTCCACACCCAATATGGCGACGGGAACATGACGTATACGTTTGCGACGGCGTATTTCCTTCGTTACTTCCGCTTCACCTTCTACCACGAGGTAAATGCTATCAACCAGTTCATTTTCATTAACAATTTTTTCACCTGCCGAATACCGTTGCTCGTGCATCAGTAACGCAAGCTCTTGGCATTGCGCTGCGGATAACGCAGCAAAACAGGGAAACAGTCGGATAAGACGCTGGCGCGCTTGAATGCTGACTGCGTTCTCTGGTCCCTGCTCAGTCATAGTAGATTCATTCTTTCTATTCCGTGGATATCTACAGTATATAGTCGATACTTGTGCCATGCTAGCAAAGGCTGGTATGCAGATAAGAGACAGCTTGCTCAAAGTTATTTATAGCCATGCGCTTTTCAATTAGAATAAATTACCCAATCAAAAGGAGTTGACATCCATGGCAGAGATCCGCTTAAACGGCGAACCCATCCATACAACAGGTGAATTGCCGCCGGTTGGTGCAGAAGCACCTGATTTTACCGTCACTAAAACGGATTTGAGTGAAATTCGGCTAAAGAATTATCTGGGAAAAAAAATAATCTTAAATATTTTTCCCAGCCTGGATACCTCTACCTGTGCCGCTGCCATGCGCCGGTTTAATGAAATTGCATCTAATTTTAAAGATATCCTGATCTTGTGTGTTTCCGCCGATCTGCCCTTTGCGCAAAAACGTTTTTGTGCTGCGGAACATTTGGATAACGTACAACCTGTTTCCGTCTTTAGACACCCTGCTTTCGGCAAGGATTATGGTGTAACTATCGCTGATGGCCCACTGGCGGGTCTGCTTTCACGTGCTGCCATCGTACTGGATGAGCATGGTAAAATACTCTACAAAGAGCAAGTAGAGGAAATCACCGAAGAACCGGATTATTCCGCCATCGTTTCTGCCTTAAAAAACAGCCAATGAGGTGTCAACATGCGTAGCGATGTAGGAAAAAAAATTCAGCGATTTTTTACATCACCAGCCTATGGCGTAGTGGGGGCTTCCAGCAATAGGGAAAAATATGGCAATAAGGTATTACGGGTTTACCTGCAGCATCATAAAAAAGCCTATCCTGTTCACCCGCGTGAAACTTCTGTTGAAGGTGTCGCAACAGTCCCTGATGTCGCAAGCCTTCCTGACACGGTGAAAAGTATTTCGATCATCACACCGCCGGCCATCACGGAAAAAATCGTGGAAGCAGCTATCACTAAGGGAATTGAAAATATCTGGATGCAGCCTGGCGCAGAAAGCGATGAGGCAATTAAACAAGCGGAACAACACGGCATCAATGTGATCGCCCATGGTCCCTGCATCTTGGCGGAACTAGGATTCCAGGAAACCGATTAACCTCGCCTAAACCAACCTGAATGGAATAATGGGCGGTTTGGTCTTCTCCATCCCTAAAATCTGTCTAATCTGTTCTTCTTCTGATTGCTCAACGCCATTAGTAATACCGAGCATGTTTCTGATATGTTCTTTGTCTTCAACACTGATAACAGCAATAGGCTCAGTTGGCAGTTTTAACAACGTGATAATCCATTCAATGATATCCTCTTTATCATTTTGAGTAACAGAAGGATGTTTAAATAATTTTAGCAGCCCTTCTTTCGTTTTCGTAACCGTATAAGCCGCCATGTTCGACGTTTGCTCGGACACTTTGGTACCAATTTTATCCAGTATCCATGACCATAAGCCATCAACTGCTTTTTTTCCTACCTGCGAAATAAGGATGGTCCCACCTGCCAGATAGACGATCAAACCCAGAGGATTTATACCTCCCACCAGCGCGGGCAAAGCCATCTCTGCTGTATACTGCGCAGCAGTAAATCCAACGGCAGATTGCACTGCATAATTAATCCCTGTTGCTGTCCAGGATGGGGCTTTTTTCTTTGTATCCTGATCAGTAATTTCATGGTCCAATTCATCCAAAAAACGATCCAGATCGTGAAAATCCAGCTCCTCACACAGTTTAGCAAGTTCATCCTGATGATTCTTTTTCATGAATTTGATATGAACTTTTAATTCTGTTAGCCAATCAAGACGTGTCTCCCTGTCAATATTTTTCAGACTTTTTTTATTCAGCGCATGTAAAGCCTGTTTGTACAGCTCACTTCCTTTATTTAAAAATCTGTTTCCTTCTGGGGACAGTAGACTATATTCATCCCGAATAGACATCAGCAAATATAAAATCGATCCGAGGCGGATCTCTTGCGCCCGTTCTGGCGTTTGCTCAAGTTCAGCAGTCCGATCAATTAAAGCCACAAACTTCAATAACGAAGCATGTTTGCTGTTCTGATTTATCCACCAGCGGTTGTTGTTTAACGCAGTATAATGTTGATCCATTTGTTTGATATTGCTTGCCAGCGCCTGAGGCAAAGGCTCAGCATTCGTTAGCGCAGCGATGCGGCTCGATTCCCGCTCTTTTACATACTTGAGCGTATGCAATATTTGATCCATCAATATTTTCTTTTTTGTCCAGCTGAATTTTTTTTTCGGGCTGACATACTGCGTTATCTCTTCTTCCCGCAAATGATCTTTAATGAAACCATAAAAAGCATTTAAATAAATCAGCCGATGATCGTCATTGAGTGGATTTTTAACCGAGTGGAGTTTATTTTTAATCAGTGTATAGACGTCACTACCCGTTCCCAAAAACCAGCTCAAATAAGACTGATCTTCGCCTTTATTGGGCGAATAGCCGTAATATTCATAATAACGAATATATTCCATTTCAAAAATCAGCATGCCGGTTAAAATTTTGGTCATTTCTTCGGGATTAAATTGCGCTGCTTTTATAACTGCCAGGTGTTTAAATAAAGTCGCGAAAGATTGACGCTGGGGATTATTTTTATCAACTTTAATAAGCTCATCAGGTAAAGCCTGTAGTGCATCCAAAGTCAAAGGCTGATGTCTCATGATAGTTGTCCCTAATCTTATTAAGTTGTTTCTTCGAGTGTATTCAGCAAAGATTAAGGAAATCTTAATTTACCAAATTATATCCACCACATAAAGGCTGTTTATTATTCATAAACACAATTAATGAATCAGATTTGATCTATTGTCTCTATGTTATAGTTAAATTAAATAAGACAGGATGACGCTATGACCACCAATCTGCAGGAAATTTACAACGAATGGCAAAATAATCCGCGTTTTCGCGAACAGTTTAAAAAAAATCCCGAGCAAGCACTCAAAGAAGCCGGCTTTGAAGTCAGCCCTGAAGATTTGAAAAAAATTAAAGGGATATTACATTTAAAAGATGAGGAATTTGACAAACGGATTAATAAATAAGAACAAGAAAAATAACCAAAACAGTGTTGAATTCATTACAATTCAGCTAGACTAAGCCTCTCCATTTGTTGTTAGGAAATAGCAGCATGCACAAGGATCCTATTGTTATTGTCAGTTTTGCCAGAACACCTATCGGTAATCTGTTAGGCGAGTTAAAAGATTTTGCGGGTCACCAATTAGGCAGCCATGCCATTAAAGCGGTGATTGAACGAAGCGGCCTTCGACCGGCTGATATTCACGAAGTCATCATGGGTTGTGTGCTTCCTGCCGGCCAAAGACAAGCGCCGGCAAGACAGGCAGCAATAAACGCAGGCATTCCCATTAGTACACCGTGCACGACAATTAATAAAGTTTGCGGTTCGGGAATGAAAGCCGTGATGTTTGCTCATGACGAATTGCTGGTTGGTTCAAACGATGTGATTATCGCAGGCGGCATGGAAAGCATGACCAATGCGCCTTATCTTTTGCTAAAAGCACGCCAGGGATACCGCCTAGGTCATGGTGAATTATATGACCATATGATGCTGGATGGCCTGGAAGATGCTTACGATAAAGGCCGGCCAATGGGATTTTTTGCGGAAAGCTGTGCAGAAAAATACGGTTTTACCCGAAAGCAGCAAGATGATTATGCGATCAGTTCATTCGAGCGCGCGCAGCGTGCCATCCGCGAAAATCAATTTGCCGCTGAAATTGTGCCGATCATTCATCATACCAAACAGGGTGAACAAGTGATTGACACAGATGAGCACCCATTTAGCGTAAACCCTGAAAAAATTCCAAAATTGTCGCCTGTTTTTATCAAAGAGGGAACCGTGACTGCTGGAAATGCGAGCTCTATCGCGGATGGCGCAGCAGCACTGGTATTGATGCGGCTGTCTGAAGCTGAAAAGCGCGGTATTAAGCCTATTGCACGCATTGTCGCCCACTGCTCCGGCGCCAAAGCGCCGAGTGAATTTACGACTGCTCCGGTAGATGTCACACGCAAATTGATGGAAAAAATTAACTGGACAGTGGAAGAGGTCGACCTGTTTGAAGTCAATGAAGCATTCGCCGTCGTTACACTTGCTATCATGCATGACTTGCATATTCCACGCGAAAAAATGAATATTCATGGCGGCGCCTGCGCACTCGGTCATCCTATAGGCGCAACGGGTGCACGTATTATTGTGACATTGCTTTCAGCCTTGCAGCAAAATACGCTCAAACGCGGTATCGCATCGCTCTGCATTGGCGGCGGTGAAGCAACCGCTATAGCAGTGGAGTTATATTAAAGTATCGTAGAGGTATGAGTATGACACGCGAGTCTATGGAATTTGATGTAGTCATTGTTGGCGCAGGTCCTTCAGGATTATCAGCTAGCATTCGCCTGGCCCAATTGGGCCAGCAGCATAATCATCCTTTAAACATTTGCATTATTGATAAAGGTGCAGAAGTAGGCGCACATATCCTCTCTGGCGCCGTGCTGGAACCACGCGCGCTCAATGAACTGATCCCGGACTGGCAAACAAAAAATCCGCCGTTACATACGCCAGTCACTCACGATCAATTTGTATTTTTAACTCAACGTAAATCCTGGACCCTGCCCACTCCGCCACAAATGCATAACCAAGGGAATTATATTATTAGCCTGGGACAGTTCTGCCGCTTTTTGGCAGAACAGGCAGAAAGTCTGGGCGTCAATATTTTTCCCGGGTTCGCTGCAACGGAAATTATTTATGAAGACAACCGTGTTTGCGGCATTGTGACTGGTGATAAGGGATTGGATCGAAAAGGCGAACCCAAGCCCCAGTATCAGCCAGGTATTGAATTACGCGCAAAGCAGGTCATTTTTGCGGAAGGCTGCCGCGGCTCGCTCACGCAAACTCTCTTTGTTCGTTATCAGCTGCGTGAAGGCGTGGATCCGCAAACTTATGGCTTGGGAATCAAAGAATTATGGGAAATCCCCAAAGAACAGCATCGTGCAGGACATGTTATGCATTCGATCGGTTGGCCGCTCGATAGTAAAACGTATGGTGGTTCATTCACCTATCATCTGGGTGAAAACCTGCTTGCCATCGGCTTTGTGACTGGCCTCGATTATGAAAACCCCTATCTCAATCCTTATGAAGAATTTCAACGTTTCAAAACGCACCCTTCTGTTTCTCCGCTCCTGGAAAAAGGCAAACGTATCGCCTATGGTGCGCGCTCGCTGGTAGAAGGCGGCATACAATCTGTTCCCAAGCTTACCTTTCCTGGCGGTTTGATTATTGGTGATGGGGCAGGATTTTTAAATGTGCCCAAAATCAAAGGTATTCATAATGCAATGAAATCAGGCATGATCGCAGCAGAGAGTTTGTTCCCACTGCTGCGCCATTCAACTGCAGCGGCGGAATGCACGGACTATCCCAAACAGCTCAAAGAAAGCTGGTTATGGCAGGAAGACTTGTATCCGGCACGCAATCTCCGGCCCGCGCTACGCTGGGGTCTGTGGCCTGGCTTAATTTATTCCGCCATTGATACTTATATTTTTCGCGGCCGCGCGCCCTGGACCCTGCATCATAAACAGCCTGATCACTTAACACTTAAAAAAGCGGATACATGCAAAAAACTAGATTACCCCAAGCATGACAATACAATCACTTTTGACTTATCCACGTCGGTTTACCTTGCCAATGTCTTCTACGATGAGAACCAGCCTTATCATTTAAAATTAAAAGACCGCCATGGCGTGCCGATTAATGTGAATCTCAAGGAATATGCTTCACCCGAAACACGCTATTGTCCCGCCGGTGTTTATGAAATCCTCTACAATGAAAAACAGGAGCCGCGTTTACAAATCAATGGCGGCAATTGCATTCATTGCAAAGCATGTGATATCAAAGACCCTACGCAAAATATCGTCTGGACACCATCCGAAGGCGGAAGCGGCCCACAATATGGGATGATGTAATTTCCTTACCAAACTGGTGCACGACAGCGAGTCTGCCATGACAACTGGATAACTATTCCGCTCTCTTGTACACATTTCAAGAACTTGCCCTTTCTTTATAAAAGCCACGAAATATGGTATTCTTTGGCCGCTTTGTGCAATAACGGTTTAGATAACGATTACAGGCTGGGTTCAAAGCCGGAAAAAACGAGGAGAGATACTATGCCATCTCTAAAAAAATCCGCATTATTAACTGCATTTGTTTTACTAGCGTATCAAAGCGCCTATGCCGCCCAGTTTTATAAACATATTCCTCATAATAGTGCTCTGACAGCCACACTGTCTGCCGGCGATAGATTGATTGTTGATTATGATATTTCGGAAAAAAATAGCATTAGCTGCACTTCTACCCAGCATTTATTCGTTATGGACTTTACCTACAAAGGGCATCAAAAGTCAGCGGCTTTGCCAGTAGTGCTGGAGAGCTCCCATGTGCCTGAAAAAGAACATGAAGCGTTAGCGGATGTTAGCGGTCAGTTCAGTGTATACATGGATAAAAATGCGGATAGCAAAAGCGAATATGACGTCAGCTGCCGCTACGTGGAACTCGGCTAGGTAGCTAAATACCTTTTACTTTTGGCTGCTGAATCATTATCATGTCCCGCATTCTTAAGCTTAACGGACGGGGAAAACCATGAATCATATACTTAGCCTGAATTCGCCGCTACAAAGCATTTTTTGGTCCAAGACAAATACGCTTCCAAAACAGATTTTACTCATTGTTGCGGGCGTAATGCTGCTAGCTCTGTCCGCACACATTAGCATTCCTTTACAGCCGGTCCCGCTTACTTTTCAAAGTGCCACCGTGGTATTCGTAGGCATGGCCTATGGTGCAAGGTTAGGGGCTTTTACACTAACCACCTATTTGATAGCGGGGTTAATTGGCTTACCTGTTTTCGCTGACACTGAAAGCCATCTTGTGTTTGGTCCCACAGCAGGCTACCTGATCGGGTTTTTACCCGCTGCAGCGCTGAGTGGCTATCTGGCACAAAAAGGCTGGGCTCGTACAATAATACGGAGTTTTATTGCCTCCTGTCTGGGTGCCTCCGTTATTTTTCTATGCGGTGTTACTGTGCTGTCCCAATTTGTTGGCTTACACCAGGCTATCGCTTTTGGACTCATGCCGTTTATTATTACTGAGCCCATGAAACTATTTACTACCAGCTTGATTGTTCCGAAGCTCTGGAAAAAATAACAGATGGAAATAACCTTCCGTCCCCATCATTTTTTGTGTGCGTTATGTTTTCAGGGGAAAGGTTATTCTCCTCTCTTTATTGCCAACTTTCAGACTATCATGGACAAATTGAATTCGCCGGGCGGTGACGCGACGGCGATTCAAGTCACCACCCATACGGATTCTATCTGTACTCCTTGCCCAAATCGCATTGGCCGACACTGCGCAACAGAAGAAAAAATCGCTGTACTTGATCACGCGCACACGGATGCGCTTCAGTTAAAAACTGAAACCATCCTGACTTGGGGCGAAGCCAAACAGCGCATAAAAGAAAAAATGACGCTGGAATCTTTTCACCAAATCTGTGCAACTTGTAGCTGGAAACAGTACGGTATTTGTGAAAGCGTATTAACTGCGTTTTTAAAAAATAAATAGTCAAACAGTTATTCAGTCACTCCTATTTTTACTTTATGATACCCCTTCGTTCTGCAGCATTACCGATAGGGAGATTGCTCGATGCAGCCAGGCCTTACATCCATCCTCGACCAGCAGCGCGATTTTTTTGCAACTGGCGCTACGCTGCCGCTCGCATTTCGCATAACTCAACTCAAGCAACTTAAATCACTATTAATGACGCATGAGGCAGAGATTGCGAATGCTTTAAAAAGAGATTTAAATAAAGCCCCGACGGAAGCCATCTTCAATGAAGTTCTGCTCGTCATTAAAGAAATTAATTTCGCACTGAAACAGTTGCATAAGTGGATGCGCCCCAAAAAAGTGCGCACGCCCTTTTTTTTATGGCCCGGTCGTTCTGAAATTCGGGCAGAACCTTACGGTTCCGTATTGATTATGGGCCCGTGGAATTACCCCTTTATGTTAATCATGTTACCGCTGATTGGCGCCATCAGTGCGGGAAATTGCGCGGTAGTCAAGCCTTCCGAGATGGCAACCTGTACGGAAAAGCTGATTGTACAATTGATCAAAGACTATTTTACCCCTGGTTTTATCGCTGCTGTGACTGGTGGGCCTGACGAGACCCAACAACTTTTGCGTGAAAAATTCGACTATATTTTTTTTACGGGCAGTGCAGCAGTCGGTAAAATAGTGATGGAAGCCGCTGCCCGACAATTAATTCCAGTCACATTGGAATTGGGTGGAAAGAGCCCCTGCATTGTCGATAAAACAGCGGATTTGGATTTTGCGGCACGCCGCATTATCTGGGCTAAAACAGTCAACGCCGGCCAGACATGTATTGCACCGGACTACCTGTATGTGCACCATTCCTGCAAACAGACATTAATTGAAAAACTGCAGCATGCCATTCAACAATTTTACAGTAACGACCCCAAAACAAGCACAAGTTACGGCCGGATTATCAATCAAAAACATTTCAGCCGACTCGCAAGGCTCATGCAAGCAGGCAAAACCCTTTCGGGTGGCGACAGACAAGAGGAAGCGCTTTATATCGCACCTACGCTCATTGATGAAATTACCTGGAATGATCCCATCATGCAGGAAGAAATTTTTGGTCCACTCCTGCCTATTTTAACTTATGACCATATTGATGAAGTGATTCGAAATATAAAATGCCAACACAAACCGCTGGCTTTATATCTCTTTACCCGCGACCGTGATAGCGAAAAGAAAATATTAGAGCAGCTCTCCTTTGGCGGCGGTTGTGTGAATGACTGCATGGTACAAATTGCCAATATCCACCTTCCATTTGGTGGCGTTGGTCAAAGCGGCATGGGGCATTATCATGGTCAATACTCTTTTGACCTTTTTTCACATCACAAAAGCATTTATAGAAAACGCTTGCCTTTCGATGCCCGGCTCGAATATCCGCCTTATACCAGTAAAAAGTTATGGTGGATTAGGCAATTACTCAAGCTGTGATACAATGACTAAATCATTTTGTGGCAAAGGCGAAATAGCCAGGGAGTTTTTCCTCCCTTCACTGAGGAAAACAAATGCTGCAGTCTTTATTGCGAAAAAAAACATTAACGGTTCCACACCAGGATTCTGAACTGGCCCGTTCATTAAGCGCATTTGACCTCGTATTAATGGGAATTGGCGCCATCATTGGTGCAGGTGTCTTTGTGCTAACAGGAATTGCAGCTGCAACAAAAGCGGGGCCTGCTGTTGTCATCTCCTACGCCATTGCTGGTCTTGCTTCCATGTTCGCCGCGCTTGCCTATGCTGAACTTGCATCAAGCATTGGTGGCACTGGAAGTGCATACAGTTATGCCTATACAGGCTTTGGCGAATTTTTTGCTTGGATCATAGGCTGGGATTTGCTGCTGGAATATACCATGGCTGTCTCTACTGTTTCTATTGGCTGGTCAGGCTATGTCAATAATCTGTTTGAAGCCTTCCATATTCATCTTCCACCTTCTTTAACCAAAAACCCTTTCGATGGGGGCGTTATTAATTTGCTGGCCATTTTAATCATTGCCGCACTCGCCTTCCTGTTAAGTCTAGGGGTTAAACATAGTGCGCGTTTCAATGCGGCTATTGTGTTCGTCAAACTCATCACCATCGCTGTTTTTATTGTGGTCGCGGCAACACACCTGGATACAACCCTATGGCATCCTTTTCTTCCTTTTGGCTGGTCAGGCGTCATGCAAGGCGCCGCATTAGTGTTTTTTGCTTATATTGGTTTTGATGCGCTTTCTACCGCAGTGGAAGAAAGCATTCGTCCGCAACGCAGCGTACCTATCGGTATTATCGTTTCCTTACTGATCTGCACGGTAATCTATATTCTGGTTTCAGCTTTACTCACCAGCATCGCTCCCTATACTACACTGAATGTACGTTCGCCGGTGGCGGATGCACTGCTTCGAATCAATGAACACATGGCAGCTGCTTTTATCGCAGCCGGCGCCATTGCGGGATTGACTACCGTCATGCTGGTCATGTACTACGGTTTAACCCGTATTTTTCTCGCCATGTCGCGCGATGGGCTTCTTCCTGCGCGAATGGGCATGATTCATCCGCGAACACGCACACCCGTTCGCATTATCCTGTTGACTGGTTTCATCATCGCACTTATTTCAGGCTTTTCACCCATCGACCGTGCAGCTGAATTAGTCAATATCGGCACGCTGGCTGCTTTCACCTTTGTTTGCATTGGTACCATCGTGATGCGTATCAGTCATCCCGATCTGGAACGTCCATTCAGGCTGCCTTTGAATCCCCTTATTCCTGTAATGGGAATTCTCTCCTGTTTTTATCTCATGCTTCATTTGCCCGCTGTCACATGGTGGCGTTTTTTCTTATGGATGCTGGCGGGCGTGGGTTTTTATTTTCTTTATAGTCAACGGCATAGCTTCCTTAAATCTTAGATCCGGATTTATAGTTGAATTTCTCAAAAAAAACTGATAATATTTTGCTCAAAATTATTAAAACTATTAAAAAAAACACAAAACGAGAGCAAAAAAATGGCTATCTGGTCTTCACTCAAGACAGCAGCGGCGACTGTCATTGTGAGTACCTTGAGAATAGTGTCCTCCGCTGGTTCATCCCTTTTTGGTGTCCTTAATCTATTTAAATACTTGGGTAAAGAGGACCATCCACAAGCCATCCCCATCTCTTATGTTGCTATTGGTGTAAACGCAACCACTACCCTTACCACGACTGTCCCTGCTATCTATCGCCAATTTCGAAACAAGAAAAAATTAAACCCTTCTGATAACGACAATAATGAGGACGAAAATACCGCAATAAAGACCAAAGAAGAAGAGCAACATCTTCCCTGTTGCGCTAAATGCTGTTGTATCGCCACTTGCCTCTGCGATGATGAATTGGGCTTTAAAGGCCGAAGCATTTATTTCACGATAAAAGTGTTAGGCATTCTCTCGGGCACATTTGCCTCGCTTAATTTTTATCTTGGTGCCGTTACAATGAGTGAATTCGCGCGCAAACGCATATATGGGGTAGAAGAACCCTTAGAGAAATGGGAGTCATGGGAAATCGGAGCTGCATTATCCTTCGCAGCCCTATGCGCATTATCCAATTATATTGCCTTTTGCTCCTATCGCCTTAAAAAAATTTCCGCCAATGGGAAAAAGTTTGCGACCATCGTAGATCACGGCGGCAGCCTTTGTGATAAAGAGGCGGTAAAAACATTCACGATTTCTTCTCTGAATATTATCAGCGCTCCCTTCTTCGGCTACTTTTCTACCAGCAAGGCATTACTCAAAATACCTTTTGTTCCGATCCCTGATACGGCTGCCAAGATGCTTGCGGCTGCCTCAGCAGGCACGCTACTTAACTCAACGCTTTTTTCTGATGTGCCGGCGCTTTACGATAGTTTTAAACATCCTAAAACACAAACTACCTTCGCTGAAAATCCCCGCTGGGAATCTTTCGCTCGTATAGGTATTTATTGTAATGGGGGTTTTGACTCTTTATTAAGTGTAGGTTGCAGCACATTTGTTAGCATTGTAAACACGTCTCATGATGTGTTTAAAGTGGATCCTTATAGTTACACTATCATGATTCCCGCAGTACTCTGTGCTGCCAGCAAAACCGCAAATAGCTTTTCATTTTCTGTGCGCCAAAGCTACATCGATACGCTAAAAGACTATCATGAAAGAAAAGGGCATATTGCCTATCAGGCTATTGACTCCCATGAAAAGAAAGATATTGAAGCAGGCACAAGTATTTATGGCCAACCCTCTCCCCTCTTATTTAGTCCAAAGCAGGAAGAAGAAGAATCAACGCATCACGATGCCAAAGTCAGCGTTATACATACGCACTAATTATTTCCTGAAAGCAAGATTCACTTTCGATTGCGGCTGACGATTCAACTGTTGCGAAATAAAACGCCCTACGCTAATCAGTTTTTTTAAATCCACGCCCGTTTCAATACCCATCCCATTCAACATGTAGACGACATCTTCTGTCGCCACATTTCCCGTTGCGCCTTTTGCATAAGGGCAGCCGCCCAATCCTGCCACCGAACAATCAATCACTGCAATGCCGTGTTCTAATGCGACATAAATATTGGCCAGTGCCTGACCGTAGGTATCATGAAAATGCACGGCAAGTTGCTGAGGTGGAACTTGTCTGCAAACTGTTTCCAGCAGTTGTGCCGTTTTAACCGGTGTGCCTATCCCAATCGTATCGCCAAGGGAAATCTCATCACACCCCATCGTTACCAGTTGCGTTGCGAGCGCAGCGACTTTTTCTGGTAGTATTTCGCCTTCGTAAGGACACCCCAGCACGCAGGAAAGATAGGCACGAACACGCAATTGACGGGTTTTAGCCACCTTCATCACTTCCGCAATACGTTCAAGACTTTCCGCTACAGAACAGTTTGTATTCTTTTGCGAGAATTGCTCAGAAGGTGTGGTAAATACAGCAATTTCTTTTACCCCACACGCGAGAGCATTTTCCAACCCTTTTGTGTTTGGCACCAGCACAGGATACCGTACACCGGGCTTTTGAGTGATGCCCTGAAATACTTCACGACCATCCGCTAACTGCGGAATCCATTTAGGCGAAACAAAACCGGTGACTTCGATGACGCGAAGTCCCGTATCCGCAAGTTGATTAATGAATTCAATTTTAATTGGCGTGGGAACAGTTTGTGTTTCATTTTGCAGCCCATCACGTGGACTGACTTCGACAAGTTCAACGCGTTTTGGCAAACCCATGCATTATCCCCATTGTGGCTCACGTTTCTCTATAAAAGCCCGTAATCCTTCCTGCGCTTCCGGAGATGCGCGCAGCTGCGCAAGGTGCTCGGCGGTTTTCTGTGCTAGCCCCTCAGTGATTTTTTCTTTTGCCACATAGCGGATCAATTGTTTAACTGCCGTAAGCGCTTTGGGACTGCCCTTCAGCATCGTTTTAGCCAATGCTATCCCAACGCTTTCAAGTGCCTTGTTTTCCGTTACTTGATGAATTAATCCCAACTGGTAAGCAACATCAGCTCCAAAACGTTCGCCGGTAAGAAAATAATAGTGGGCAGCACGCTCACCAAGAGCCGTTATCACGTAGGGACTGATCACAGAAGGTGCGATCCCGATCCTTACTTCAGCAAAACCAAAACTGGCGTCCTTCGCCGCAATAGCAATATCGCAAGCGGCTAGTAAGCCGAGTCCACCACCCACTGTCGCACCGTGCGCAAGCACAATAGTCGGTTTGGGAAAGGTATAGAGGCTATACATCAAATCCGCCAGAAATTGAGCGTCATCGTAATTCTCGTTATAGGAACCCGCAGCAATAGTTTGCATCCAGCCAATATCAGCGCCTGCGCAAAAATGATCACCCTGACCGCGAATCAGTAACACGCGGGCACGCTCGTCGGCAGCAATCGTAGTCAACGTCTGCAATAATGCCTGAACCATAGCACCGTTGATCGCATTGCGCTTTTCCGGGCGGTTTAATGTCACCATAGCAATGCCATCAATCAAAGAAAAATCGATTAGGTTCATATCATCTTACATCCTAAACAAACCAAAATGGGTCTCTTCGATGGGTGCCTTTAATGAAATCGACAAGCTCATGCCCACCACGTTACGTGTTTCTGCCGGATCAATCACACCATCGTCCCACAACCGCGCACTGGAATAATAAGCGGAGGACTGCTTGGCATATTGCTCGAGCAGCGGTGCTTTGAAAACTTTCTCATCATCTGTCGACCAGCTTTCACCATGGCGCTTTTTCTTTTCTCGTGTTACTTGCGCAAGCACACTTGCCGCCTGCTCGCCGCCCATCACTGCAATACGTGCATTAGGCCACATCCATAAAAACCGAGGCTCATAAGCCCGCCCACACATGGCATAATTTCCCGCACCATAACTGCCTCCGATGATAACTGTTATTTTCGGCACGCGAGCAGAAGCGACCGCTGTCACCAGCTTAGCACCATGTTTTGCGATGCCTTCTGATTCGAATTTGCTGCCCACCATAAAGCCGGTAATATTTTGTAAAAACAGCAAAGGAATGCGGCGCTGCGCACAGAGTTCAATAAAGTGAGCTGCTTTCAGCGCTGATTCAGAGAATAAAATACCATTATTAGCGATAATCCCCACCGGCATGCCCCAGATATGGGCGAAACCACAGATAATGGTTTTACCATAGAGTGCTTTAAATTCATCGAACTCGGAAGCATCCACAATGCGCGTAATGACTTCGCGAACGTCAAAGGGATAACGCGGATCCGAAGGAATAATGCCGTATAATTCTTCAGCGTCATACAACGGTTCCTTAACTTCGCGCAAGACGACGTTCGTCTTTTTTTGATAATTGAGATGTGAAACAATGCGGCGAGTCAACGCAATGGCGTGTTCATCATTTTGCGCGTAATAATCCGCTACGCCCGATATACGGCAATGTACATCCGCGCCACCCAGGTTTTCCGCCGTCACCACTTCACCCGTTGCCGCTTTAACAAGCGGCGGGCCGGCAAGAAAGATCGTGGCCTGTTCTCTCACCATGATGGATTCATCCGCCATCGCAGGAATATAAGCACCGCCAGCCGTGCATGAGCCCATGACAACCGCAATTTGTGGAATCCCTTTCGCGGACATCATTGCCTGATTATAAAAAATGCGGCCGAAATGCTGCTCATCTGGAAAAACTTCTTCCTGCTTGGGTAAATATGCACCGCCTGAATCAACCAGGTAAATACACGGCAGGCGATTCTGCTCGGCAATTTTCTGCGCCCGCAAATGCTTTTTAACGGTGATGGGGTAATAGGTACCACCTTTCACTGTCGCATCATTGGCCACAATCATGCAGTCGATGCCTTCAATGCACCCGATGCCGGTGATGATGCCGCCAGCAGGAATCTCATCATCATAGAGTTCAAAACCGGCAAGGGGAGATAATTCAAGAAAATTGGACCCGGGATCGACCAGCATTTCGATGCGGTCACGCGGCAATAATTTGCCATGCTGCTTATGGCGTTCACGCGCTTTTTCGCCGCCGCCTTCCTGCAGTTTGATCAACAGTTTTCGCAGATCCACTGCCATGGCCCGCATGGTGGCTGCGTTTTGCTGAAAACTTTTATCATCCATGTCGATTTGTGATTGAAATCCTGCCACGATCATTCCTTTTTATTTTTGTTGCTCCCTTTACTTCGTTTCTTCAAACAATTCTCTACCTATCAACATACGTCGTATTTCAGACGTGCCAGCTCCTATCTCATAAAGCTTGGCATCACGCCACAAACGGCCGGTGGAGAATTCATTAATATAGCCGTTTCCGCCCAGACATTGAATCGCCTGCCCCGCCATCCAGGTGCCTTTTTCTGCTGTGAACAAAATCACAGCAGCGGCATCCTTGCGCGTCACAACGCCACGGTCGCAGGCACTTGCCACGGCGTAGAGAAATGCCTGTGATGAGGATAGGGCCGTATACATATCCGCCATTTTGGCCTGCATTAACTCAAACTCGCCAATCGGTTTGCCAAACTGCTTACGCTCATGCAGATAAGGTAATACGACATCCATGCAAGCCCGCATAATGCCAACCGGCCCGGCAGCCAACACGACACGCTCATAATTGAGACCACGCATTAATACCTCAGCACCCTTGTTGACACTACCTAGTACATTTTCTTCTGGTACCGCGCAATCTTCAAAAGTTAGCTCGCTGGTATTAGATCCTCGCATGCCAAGCTTATCGAGTTTTTGCGCTGTACCAAAGCCGGGGAAATTTTTCTCAATGATGAAAGCCGTAATTCCGTGCGAACCCGCTTGTTTGTCTGTGCGCGCATAAACTACTAGCACATCCGCATCGGGGCCGTTCGTGATCCACATTTTGGTGCCGTTCAGGATATACCGGCTGCCACGCTTCTCTGCGCGCAATTGCAAACCCATCACATCCGAGCCTGCTTGGGATTCACTCATCGCAAGCGCGCCTACGTGTTCCCCACTGCAAAGCTTGGGCAGGTATTTAAGTTTCTGCTCATGCGTACCGTTTAATTGAATCTGATTGACACAGAGATTGGAATGCGCACCATAGCTCAAGCCAATGGCAGCAGAAGCATGACTGATTTCTTCCATCGCAACCACATGCTCCAGATAACCCAATCCGGAACCGCCATAGGTTTCAGGAACGGTTATGCCGAGGAGGCCCAGTTGACCTAATTTAGGCCAAAGGTGAACTGGAAATTTGTTTTCCCTATCAATCGCTGCCGCATATGGCGCAATTTCGCGCTCTGCAAATTCCCTGACAGATTCCCGGAGCATATCAATTGTTTCACCCAGCGCGAAATTCAAATAGCTCATGGCGCCTTCCCTCCTGGTGGCAAAAATGTATCAATGGTTCAGATTGTACCTAAAACAAATCATCATGAAAGAAAAATCTTAAGAATTTCTTAAGAAAACTCTATTAGTATGAGAGATTCATTTAATTAGGAACATTAAGTAATAATAACTAGGAGGCACTTTATGCAATCTTTCCATGAACCCCAATCCCTATCCCGAGAAATTTGCATCGCCTTCCTCGAAGAATATCTTATTCACCGCCAAACTAATTGGAATTCCCTTTCTCAAACCTTATTAAATCCGTTTACAAGTCACATTAAAGCAAGGCAAACCGCCTGTAACCATTTTATCGACCGAATCAGATCAGCAATAACATTAGAGGAAAAAGAAAAGATTATAATTGATCTCGGTGAAGAAGCGAGAAAAGCGCAAGGTGAAAAGATACAAACGCATTCCTCCGAATCGTATTTAGATTGGGCAAGGAATAAATTTTTGAGTATCTTCACGAAAGATAACTCGCTGTTTGCCAAAACCTGTCACGCAGTTAGGACAAAAATGATTGGAGATATCCTCTCATCAAAAGGGCATGATCTCTGTTTAATGACAGAAGACATCGAAACTGACAAGCAAAAACCAGAGAAAGGAAAAATATATATCAAACCGGGCAAAACCAGCTTCGTCTATTTTACTTTTGGTATGGAAAAGCCCCAAGAAATAACAAATGCGGAATTTAACAGTGAAGTTCCTTTGACTTTCGAAAAATTAATCGGTCTTAGAGGAAAAGTGTTGGAGACCATCGCTAAAAAAGGTCATATCCAACCAACAGAAAAAGATAGCTATCTCATAAAAATACACAAGCTCCGCCAAGAATTACGTGAAAAAGAAGCGCTTATCCGGGATAATTTTGATAAAAAACTGGATGCATCCAAAATTAAAGCAGAAAGGAATAATTTATTTAACCAGCTCCTCGATATGCAGGATTACGAAACGATCAAGGAAGCCAGCATATATGATACCTTTCCCTCTGCGCTTCCAAGCTTTGAATCAGCCGCTCAGAAGCTCCCGCCTAATGTCAAACCTAATCCCAATGTTCCTCTTGTCTACGATATTAATTATTGCGGCATCTTTATGGAAAATGAAATCAAAAACGAAAATGATCATACAAGAGAACATGACTTCAATAAAAAGTTAAAACAAGCCATTACAGAATCAAAAACGCATGCCGACATACCTGATATAATGAATAACAGCTATTTTGTGCCTCTCAACCTGGACCTCATCATCAAGGAATCAGATCAGACAGATGAAGTAGATAAAAGTGAGCAGAAACTCAAAGTAACGGGTACCGATTCAACCCTGTTCGCAAATGGTGAGAAAAAGAAAAAAGAAGATACGCATAAAAAAGATAAAGAAAAAGTACAGCAAAATATGCCACCCAGCCAGACAGTCACCAAAATCAACTAATAATTTGACGAAATCATCAAGCGGCGTTACTCTCTAACCCCTCATTATAACGAGTCACGCCGCTTTAAATATGACATCCTTACATTCTTTGCGCCTTAAAAAAGGCGAAGATCGCCGCATTCGTGCTGGGCATCCGTGGGTTTTCAGTAATGAAATTGACGTTACCGCCACACCCTTGAAGGCATTCATGCCCGGCGACATCGTCATCGTTGAAGCCCAGGACAAAACGCCTCTCGGCGTTGCTTATGTCAATCCACATTCACTGATTGCTGCGCGGTTATTTAGCCGTGATTCTGCGGCACGCCTCAACCTGGAATTTTTTCTCCAGCGAATAAATGAAGCACTGTCACTGCGCTCCCGTCTGTTTAAGCAGCCGTACTACCGCCTGATTTTCGGTGAAGCCGATGGCCTACCGGGTCTTGTGGTAGACCGTTTCGCCCAGAATCTTGTTGTGCAGATTAATACGGCAGGAATGGAACAGAAAGCCGAAATCGTTGCCGAAGCGCTTTGTGCGGCCCTGCCCGATACCCGTTCTATTCTTCTTCGCAATGATAGCGCCGTTCGCGAACAGGAAGGGCTTTCTCGTGAGGTTAAACCCCTTGTCGGCACGCCGCCTGATGAAGCCCAGCTGGAAGAAAATGAAACGCAATTCACCTTTCCCCTCTGGAAAGGCCAGAAAACCGGCTGGTTTTATGATCATCGGATGAACCGCCAGCGCCTGAAATCTTATGTCAACGACCTGAATGTGCTGGATGTTTTCAGTTACCTGGGTGGTTGGGGCGTACAAGCCGCTCGCTTTGGCGCAAAGCAGGTTGATTGTATCGAGTCTTCCCAGAGCGCCTGTGATTTCATCATGAAGAATGCCGAAATCAATCAGCTGAGCGCGCGTGTGAATGTGATTTGTGAGGATGCATTTGATGCGCTGAAAAAGCTGCGGGAGCAGCAACGCCAATATGATGTCATCGTGCTGGATCCGCCCGCCTTCGTAAAACGATTAAAAGACCGCAAGGAAGGTATCATTGCTTATCAGCGGCTAAATGAATTCGCTCTGAAGTTACTGGTGCAAGGCGGTGTGCTTATCTCCTGCTCATGCTCGATGCACGTCAGCATGGAGGATCTTATGCAAATCCTGCAACGTGCCGCCTTTCGTACACAAACCCCTCTCCAGATACTCGAACGTGGGCATCAGGGTCCGGATCATCCTATTCACCTTCACATTCCCGAAACGGATTACTTAAAGGCAATTTTTGCAAGAAAGATTTAGTTGTTTTGCCGCTAACTCCTTCCCTACGCTCAAAATGACGGAAAATTTATGCGACAATATCGGTTTAGTGACAGGTCATTTAATGCAACATTGGGGAGTTTATTGAGAGAAACACAGGGAAGATGCAAGCACCTTCCCTGGTTTAATTTGCTTACTTCTTCTTCTTTGTGCCGCCTTTTTTCTTCTTCGCTACCATGATGTTTCTCCCTGTAGGTTAAAAGATTTCAACGTACAATTTAATTATAACCACATTTCATATCCATTTGTGAATCACTAATTACAGATTCAATGGCAAATGCAGTATGCACTACTATCTCTATCACCGTGTCATGGGTCTTTCATGCAACGGCGGCACCAGCTATTCAAGCTTCGCCCAATTAAAATTTCTCTACGGATGGCCGCAAATCTAACTCGTGCGTCCAGGTGCTTGGGTCCTGGAGATGCAAATACCAGTATGTTTCTGCAATAGCATCCGGGTTTAGGAATGTGTTAAGGGGCCGATCAGGAAAGTGTTTAAGTACTGCCGGCGTCGCAATTTGGCCGTCAATAATCACATGTGCTACATGAATGCCTTTGGGACCAAATTCCCGCGCCATAGATTGCGCGAGTGCACGTTGTGAAAATTTTCCAACGGCAAAAGCAGCCAGTTTAGCACCGCCACGGAGAGAAGCCGTCGCACCGCTAAAAATAATGGTTCCTTTCTTTTGCTGAACCATATCGGGCAAAACTTGTTGTGACGTTAACAACCCGCCAAGGCACATTACTTTCCAGTTTTGAATAAAATCGTCAGGAGCAATATCGCCGATGCCATTCAGCTCAAACTTGCTGGCAGCATTATAAATCAGCACTTCGGGGTGACCGTATTTGCGGAGTGTGGTAAATACGGATTTAACATCTTCTTCCTGTGTCACGTCAGCAGGAAAAGCAATTGCCATACCACCGCTTTCCTTAATTTCATCAGCCAGCGTTTGTAATGGGGCTTGGTGTCGGGAAATCATGGCAACGATATAATTTTCCCTAGCAAATCGTTTTGCAATGGCTGCGCCCAATCCAGGTCCTGCGCCAATCAGTACAGCTAATAAGCCGCTTTCTTTGGTCATTGTTTTCTCTCCTTTTCTACTGGATTTATCTTGCGAGCAAAAATCAGCACTTGGCCGCGGCGGCAGGGTTGATGCGATCAAGGCTATTCACTCATTAAATCGCAAAAGAGGATGGTCAGGATCATATGATTTCAGCTTTTGCCAGGCTGTGATTTTATCATCGCCTTGTTGTGAGACAAATTCCTCAAGCGAAACAAATGACAGCATGTCCAGTTCCCGTAAGGCATAGCTTCTAAGAAGCGCTCTCATTTGCGGCGACTCAAGCACGTTCTCCTCCGTATACCGATTATGCTGCAATCGCAAAATCGTTCGCATGGTCGGTTCAGCGAAGCAATAAAACTGCTCCATGAATGCTTGCCTGTCTTTTGCTGGTAATAATTGAATGGCTTCATCAATCGCCTTTTCCCGGTAGGTGCGATAATCCAGTCTGATTATTTCAACCTGCCGTTTGAGTCCCTCTAGTTCCATCGTCTGCCAGGCATCTTCAAGATGAATCAATTGTGCTGACTTACTTTTGGTCGGCTGATAATTATGTTTGATCGCGCTTAAAAGATAGCCGGCCAGATTTTCTATTCGACCTTCCTGGAAAGGCTTGGATGATTCGATCATCGTAATTTTTTCCCATATAAACTGGCTGTCATATTCTGCCTGCAAGTGATCTGCTTGCTCTTCAGATAAACCAAACTCATTTAAGAGCTTGGTCCTCAGGGTATCATCCGCTATGGCCGCCGGTTTCGCGGACTTTCGCCCGCCTAGTCTTGTTTTTTTTGCGCGCTCTTTCAGTTTGAAGCGAACTTTAACGACTTTACG
This sequence comes from Aquicella lusitana, assembly GCF_902459475.1. Classification (NCBI taxonomy): domain Bacteria; kingdom Pseudomonadati; phylum Pseudomonadota; class Gammaproteobacteria; order Legionellales; family Coxiellaceae; genus Aquicella; species Aquicella lusitana. Next base: position 279,935 of record NZ_LR699115.1, read on the forward strand.
CCCTTCCCGCACAAACTCGGACGCAACGATCAAGTCTGAATAAGTATTCACTTCATCCACGGCCTTATCTAAGACCCTGCGCTTGAAATCACGAAATATGTCATATTTACCAGACGGCACACCCATCAGTTTTTTAAACAACTCCATATCAAACCATTTGGTATGCGGAAGACCGCGATAACGGATGCAATTCTCGTAAAGGGCAAGTCCATAGCTCGAGCGGAAACGGGATTGAATAACGAGATCAATCTTGCCGAACATGGAAGGTGAATGCAGCAGCTGCTTCATCCGTGGCGAATAGGCATAATAGCAGAGCGGCCCTTGCAGACTCACGCTCGCTAGAATAGAGCTCGCCGTCCAGTTTTCAGCCCCTGTTTCATCGTGGATGACATTCCACTCAATCACTGTCGATATCAGCCCTTTTAATGCTTCCTTGATCGCAGCATGATTATTTCCCTGGTAGCCAATGAGCCGGCACAGCTGCTTCACTGTAATTTCATGCTCCTCTTTGAGCATGAGCTCTTTATAAGCATGATATAGAAGCGCATTGGTAATTTTACGCTGCAGCAGACTTAAGGTATTTGAGCAGTGAATAGTTGCTGCATGTTTTTTTAATTCCTTTTTGCCTTCTTTTCTTTCGAGTCCCACATCCGTCACATTTCGTCCCATAACCGTCACATCCCTTACCAAGAACGTCACACTTTATCCCATAACTGTCACAATGTTTACCATAACTGTCACATTTTTCACGATAAAAATTTTTGTTATCAATTTGTTAGACGCTTCTAAACAAAAACTAAACCAAAGATAAACAAAAAACACAACAATGTAATGTTTAATTTTGTGTGTTTTCTTATTTATCGTAAAACTTAACTGATGATATATTAGGCTTTAACGTAATACAACGACAGGAGTCGCATATGGAAGTAATTGCTTTTGTTAATAATAAAGGCGGTGTTGGTAAAACCACCTGCAGTAAATTAATGGCTGAATATCTCAGCAAAACCCGGCAGCTTCGTACACTGTGTATTGATTTTGATCCGCAATGTAATTTTTCTCATCAATATCTACACATGGAAATTGATCCTGCCGCACCAGAAGGA